>JAISTL010000001.1 GCA_031272615.1 Methylobacteriaceae bacterium
GAAACCTGCTTCAGGAAGGCATCGACGGAATCGGCGCTGTCGGCCAGGACGCGCGTGCGGGCTTGCGCCTCGGCCAACCCTTCGGCCATATCGTCCCGCACCTCGCCGAGCACGTTCTGAACTCCGGAAACGACCTCATCAGCCTTGCTGAGAATGGATTGGGCTGTTTCCATCAGGTTCCCGGTGTCGTTGAAGTGGGCGGTGATGGTGTAATATCCCCGCTCGGACAGTTCCGGGGAGGATTCGGTGAGCCCGTCGCCGCCTTCAAGGGCAACCTGGGCGGCGCCGGTAACGCCCAGGTATTCGATATGGGCACTGGTGTCGGAGCGCAGCGGAATGCGCGAATCCACCTGCACCAGAGCGATGACGTTCCTGGGGTTGCGTTGGTCGAGATAGAGCCGGCTGACTTCGCCGACCTGCAGACCGTTGAACACCACATGGGAGCCGGTTTGCAGCCCGGGCACCGCACCCTCGAACACGATTTCGAAGGTGAGACGTGTTGTGGAAGAAAGGCTGCGCACCCAATACACCGCGGCAAAGCCGGCAAGGAGTATCGCCAGCGTGGCCAAGCCCATGAGCGTATTGCCGGCTTTTCTGTGCATGGGTTGAACGCCTCCCTTCCGATCACGGGAGTGTTACTCTCAAACGCCGGCGGAGGCAAGGGCAAGGGAAGACCATCGCGGCCGGATCCGAACCGGCTCCGGCCCGCGCCGGACCCCCCGCAGGCGGCCCTCCCCTTGCGGTGTCTGCTTACTGCTGCGCAATGACGTCCAGAATCACCAACGGCTCGGTGCCGGTGTTCTTCAATCCATGGGCTTCGCCTTTGCGGGCGATGGTGGTGTCTCCTGCCTTCACGGCGACTTCCTTGCCGTCGGACCCGGTGAACGTGCCGCTCCCCGAGAGAATGATATAGGCGTCTTCGTTCTGGTCATGCTTGTGTACGCCGATGCTGGCGCCGGGCGGCAGGGTCAGCCAGGCGATTTCTTTCATGGCCTGGTCAGGCAAAGCCTTGTCCCGCGGAAAGGCGTATTCGGCGTGTACCGTGCCGAGCCCCGTCCCGCCGAGTTTTTCCTTTTCAGCCGTGCTGTAACCCTCCTTCGGGTAAACCTGCGGAAAATCCTGGGCGGCGGCGGAACCGGCAAGACCCAGGGAAAACAATGCGGCAACAGTCACAATCATTGATTTTTGCATAGGATATCCCCCTGTTGTTTCGGATAGACATACCTCCATACCCGGCGCATCATACCCCGTCAACCAGGTGCGTGCGGCGTCCCTGCAAATCTGTGCCGCGGTCTTCAAAACGGCGGGTCCATCGGTGTCGTTCAGCCGACAAAAAGCTCCAAGACGCTTCCCGCCGGAATTGCATCCCGGTCGCGGATTTTGGGTGTCGGTTCAAAGGGCCGCCGGATGATACACCCGTGCCTTGGGCGATATCATCATGACGTAAGTCCTACGTTAACCGCCTAAAAAGGAATTCCCCGTTTTTTGATCATCCAGCTCAACGTCAGGCTGATGAGCAAACTGAGCAGCAGCAAGCCGCTGAACACCCATATCATTCCGGAGTAGTACGTCACTTCCAATCCGCCTCCGGAAACCTTTCGTGCATAGGCACGACGTTGCGCCGCGCTCGTTTCGCGCCACTTGGCCTCTTCGGCTTCATCCTCGAGAACACCGTTTCCGGATGAGTACAAGCCGATCAGTCTGCTCATCGAACCGATGTGTCCTTGTTCCGCAGCCATTTGATACCATTTGGCCGCCTCGGTGGCATCCTTGAGAACGCCCCGGCCGTTGGCGTACAACTGGCCCAAATAATACTGCGCTTGGGAATCCCCTTGCGCTGCAGCTTCCCTGAACTGCTCCGCGGCCATTTTGTACCATTTTTCCGCTTCAACCCGATCCGCGCCGAAACCCCTTGATTTGTCGCCATAATAGAAGAAATCGCCCAACCGGAATTTGGCGAAGGCGCTTCCTTTCTCCGCAGCTCCCCGGCGCAGGTCCACCGCGGTCTTGAGCCATGTGGCCGCCTGCGTTTTGTTCGCTCGAACGCGTTTCCCTTCCCGATAGATATCGCTCAGTTGGAATGCCGCGTCGGCGTTTCCCTGCCCGGCGGCCTTTGTCAACCACTTGACCGCTTCGGTTCCATTCGCGGCAACGCCAAGTCCGTTGCCGTACATGGCGCCCACCCGGTATTGTGCGTCGGCATCTCCCTGCTCCGCGGCCTTTTTGTATCGGTCGAAAGCTGTTTTGTACCATTTTTCCGCTTCAGCTTCATTGAGTGGGACGCCGCTCACCCCATTGGCGCTCATCCGGGCATAATCATACTGCGCCGGAAGAGAGCCCAGCTCTGCAGCTCTTTTCAGCCACTTGGCCGCCTCGGCGGTATCCTTGGGAATGCGTTGGCCGACACGGTAGAGAGAGCTCAACGTAAACTGCGCGTCGGCGTTTCCCGCTTCCGCCGAACTGAAAATTTCATCAAAAAAGGCGGGCGTCACCACAGGGGGCGGTTGCCGGAACAGGGCCCACCCGATAGTGGCGCAAAACACCGCCACCGGAAAAAACAGCAGCAGTCGCAGGATGATTCGTTCTCCCAAGCCGCCTTTGGGGAACCACCGGTGAGCGGAGGAATGCCCCGACGCCGGACTCCCTTGAGAATGCGCCGCGGGAGTCGCGGGTTCGCCGATAATATGGTGTCGTGACCTCATCGTGTTGTTTCCCTGCCGGCGCCGCACCGGTTGCCGCAACCGATCCGTTGTACAGAGCGCCGGAAAGAGCGGTTGATCCGCAAATCCACCATCTACAGCCCACCTCCACCGCGCGGGTGCAGCGGGAAACGTTGTCGTTTACACATCTGCCGGAGCGCCTCACGGTCATACAACCGTGAGACGGGCCAAAAGCGGCGGCCCATAGTGAATTCGCCTGTCCAGCCGAAGCCTCCCGGTGCACGAACCGCTTCCCGTAAGGCTAACAGAATTTCGACTTTGCGTCAATGAGAGCGATGTTCTTTAATCCTACGGCAGGCCACGGAGAACCTGGAACACCGTGAACACCCCGGGCCGCCGCCGCGCCCGCGCCGTTGGATTTAACCAAGCAGTTGATACCATTTAAAATAAATGGCGCACCCAACAGGATTCGAACCTGTGACCTCTGCCTTCGGAGGGCAGCACTCTATCCAGCTGAGCTATGGGTGCAGCGTCTGCGGCGCTTCATAGCGTAATTCGCTGCTGAGAGCAACCGTCCCGGCAAAAAGATTTCCGGTGGGCGGTGAGGGCTGTTTCGTTTTTGTCGCAGCGGATTGTTGAATTTCGCTGTTGTCCGGCGGAGTAGGACAGTATAAACTGTTCATGAGGCGAAAGACAAAAACAAACGTAAAATCGATTCACGCCCCAATCGGAATACGCGTCGCGATGAAAACAAAAACCAATGTCAACGGGGCCGCGCCCGTCGCGCCTTCTTCCCCCGAATTGCCGGATCACACCGGCACTCTCGATCAATACGCAGCGTTGCCGTACAAGGTCAACGAGCGGGGTGAACTCAAGGTTCTGCTCATCACCTCACGGGACACCCATCGTTGGGTGCTGCCCAAGGGCTGGCCCAAAACGGGCAAGCTGCCGTGCCAGACGGCGCAGCTGGAGGCCTGGGAGGAAGCCGGGCTCATCGGGCCCATCGCCCTGGAGCCGGTGGGGTTTTACCGCTATAACAAGCGTATGGACACCGGCACGGTGGTGTGCAACGTGGCGGTGTTTCCGCTGGCGGTGGAAAGCCGCTGTGCCGCCTGGCCGGAAAAGGGCCAGCGGCAGGGCAACTGGCTGACGCCGGAGGAGGCCGCCGGGCTGGTGGAGGAGCCGGAACTGGCCGAACTGCTGCGGGATTTCACCGTGACGCCGGACAGTGAGGACACGGACGGCGCTGACCCGCTGCGCCATGCCCGCGCGCTGTTTTCCTGAAGCGGTCCACGGCAGCGGGCAGGCCGCTTGGGATGGCGGACGCCCCCGTCCGCCCGTCGCCGGGGCGAAGCCCGGCGACACACCAATCGCGCTTACGCGCGCGGCGGACGGGGGCGTCCGCCATCCCAGCCGAACCCGAACGCCGGTGGATGTGTTGAAACCGCACGATTATGCGGCTGGGGTTGTTTTGGTGGACGACGGGGGGCTTGCGATTTCGGCTGAAATCAGGCTTTGACAAGTAGACTACCCACCCCGTCCGCCACGTCCACCGGGGCGGTTTGGGCTTGCCTTTGGCGGGGGCCGCCCTTATGATGGACCAAAAGCATAACTCCTGAACACCCGACGGCGTCGAACCATGAGCTGTGAACCGAAGGCATGAACGCGGTTGAAATCGAAGAGGCGGTGACGGCGCTGGCGGGGCGGGACTTCGACGCCGCGGAGTTTCCCTTTGCCTTCCTCGAAGCCTTCGGCAACGGCGCCACGACGCTGCGGCGGCTGCGGGCGGGCGCCACCAACCGGTCGGACACCGGCGGCGTGCTGCAGGCCAACAACATCCATATCGGCGTGGCGCCGCCGGGCGAGGTCGGCCCGATGCTGGCAGCGCTCAGAGCCAGCCCGGCGACGGCGCGCTTCAAGGCCAGATTCATTCTGGCGACCGACGGCGACACCTTCGAGGCCGAGGACAGGGAGTCCGGTGAAACGGTGGCCTGCGCCTATCGGGATTTCCCGGATCACTTCGGCTTTTTCCTGCCGTTGGCCGGCATCACCACCGTGCGGCAGGTGCGGGACAGCTCCTTCGACATCCGGGCGACAAGCCGCCTCAACCGGCTCTATGTGGAGCTCCTGAAAGACAATCCCGCCTGGGGAGCGGCGGAGCGCCGGCATGACATGAACCATTTCATGGCGCGGCTCATTTTCTGTTTCTTCGCCGAGGACACCGACATTTTCTCCGGTTCCGGCCGTTTCACCACGGTCATCGAGCAGATGAGCGCCCGGGATTCCTCCAACACCCACGAGGTTATCGGCGAAATCTTCCGCGCCATGAACACCCGGCACGAGGCGCGGGCGGCGGCGGGCATCCCCCGCTGGGCCGCCGATTTCCCCTATGTCAACGGCGGCCTGTTTTCCGGCAGCCTGGAAGCGCCGCGCTTCAGCCGCATCGCCCGCTCCTACCTCCTGCATATCGGCAGCCTCGACTGGACGAAGATCAACCCCGACATTTTCGGCTCGATGATTCAGGCGGTGGCCGACGACGAGGAGCGCGGCGCGCTCGGGATGCACTATACCTCGGTGCCCAACATCCTGAAGGTGTTGAACCCGCTGTTTCTCGACGATTTGCGCGCCGCGCTGGAAGAGGCGGGCGACACCCCGCGCAAACTCCTGAACCTCAGGCGGCGCATGGCGAAAATCCGGGTGTTCGACCCCGCCTGCGGCTCGGGCAACTTCCTTGTTATCGCCTACAAGGAACTGCGGGCCATCGAAGCCGTCATCAACGAGCGGCGCGGCGAACCGGGCCGCAAAAGCGACATTCCGCTCACCAATTTCCGCGGCATCGAGCTGCGCGATTTTCCGGCGGAAATCGCCCGGCTGGCGCTCATCATCGCCGAATACCAGTGCGATGAACTCTATCGCGGCCAGCAGGAAGCGTTGCAGGACTTTCTGCCCCTGTCGGCGGAAAACTGGATCGTCTGCGGCAACGCGCTTCGGCTTGACTGGCTTTCCGTCTGCCCGCCGACGGGAACCGGCGTCAAACTGCACGCCGATGACCTGTTCAGCATGCCGCTCGATCAAGCGCAAATCGACTTTGAAAATGAGGGCGGAGAAACCTTCATTTGCGGAAATCCGCCGTATGTTGGAGACAAGAAGCAAACGAGGGAGCAAAAATCAGATCTGGAGGCGATTTTCTCTGTCAAGACAACA
>JAISTL010000027.1 GCA_031272615.1 Methylobacteriaceae bacterium
CGGCGGCGGCGTCGGCGGCCTTGCGCTTTTGGAAAAGTTTGTCATTCTTCCCCAAAATCAAACTCCGTGATACGCGGCAGTCCTCCGAAACGGCCGTTGAGATAACCGCGGGCGAACGCTTCCGTGTCCCGCACATCAAAATCGGACAGCGGAAACAGATGAGTGGCGGAATTTTCGTTCAACTCCATGAACCAAATCTGGTCTTTGTGCATCAACTGACCGGAAATCACCGTGGCGTCATGGGCGGTAAAAACGAGCTGCGCACCCTTTGGATTGATTGCCGGGTCATGAAACATTTCAATCAGGTATTTCAGGGCAAAGGGATGCAGGCTGTTGTTCAGCTCATCGACGAACAGGGTGTATCCGGTTTCGAGCACATCCAGCCAGATGCCGGCAAGGGCAAACAAGACCTGTGTTCCGGCGGATTCCTCCTCGAGGTCGAAGCGTACCTTCTCTTTTTCCGCCGACGTGTGAAAGGTTGAAGTCTTGAGCACCTTGGATTTTCCGATGTGCTCCCGCAGCTCCCGCAATTCTGTGTCGGAGAGACCTTTCTCCAGCTCTTGCGGAATAACCAGGGGTTGTTCTTCAACGGCAATATCGGCGATACCGAGATCGGCGGATTTGAGAAACTTGAGAATATCCCTTCGGCCTTTCCCATCCCGGCATCGATGCGCCGAAAAATCGGGAGAAACGCGATCCGGTGGGGGAAGAGTTCTCAAATACTCCGTAATCCAGATATAGGGGGCTTTGAGCGACGAGGAATTCAACTGCACCGCGGTGGACAGGAACAGCGCGTTGTCACGGGTTGCCTTTCTCCATGTCTCCCGGTCGCCTTTGACATGCACATCATTGATATCCCACGCATAATCCCCGGTATCCTCGTCGAACGCGCGGCGGAACAGGGTGCGCATTCTCCTGCCGGGCTCGTTGGGCCTGGAAAACAACCATTCTTCCCTCACGCGGCGGTTATCCACGGCAAATCCGTATTGAAACAGCGCGTCTTCATGGACAAAAATCGCTTCAAACTCGGCGGGCGCGGCGCGTGTTGCCCCGCTGAGTTTGAACGGGACGACATCGATTGTATCTCCGACCGATGAGTCCTTTGCCGAGCGTTCAACAAACGTCGAGAAAAAATCCACGGCCGCCATAAAGTTCGATTTGCCGGAGCCGTTGGCGCCGAGGATGACAGCCGACCTCAAGGCGTGCCCGGCGAGGCTGTTGCCGGTGGGCGCGCTTCGATCCGGTTTGCCGCTTGAACTTTTCCCCGGAACCAGAGACAGTTTTTGTGGCGCGGCAATGGATTTGTAGTTCGTTACGGTGAATTCGACAAGCATGGCCTTTGCCCTTTTTAATCACGTTTACTGCAACAAATTTGCAGAAAAGTCAAGTTAACACGTGTCGAATACCGGTTATGGTTGACCGACCCGCCCCACCGGCCGGCGTGTCGCATCGCCGGGGCCGCGCGGCTGGATGGCGGACGCCCCCGTCCGCCCCGCGCTGCAGGCGCGGTTGGTGTGTCGCCGGGCTCCCGCCCGGCGACCGGCGGACGAGGGCGTCCGCCAAAAGCCTTTGTACCGGGCCCCAAGCCGCGTGCCCGCGGCATCTCCGGTGAGTCCCCTCGTCCATTCGTCCATTATCGCCTTGCGGCGGTGGACACATGGGCAAAACCGGGTTAAAACACCTGCCGATTCTCTGCCGCGAGGGCACGCCGTTCATGTTTGCCTACATCCTGCGCCGTCTGCTGCTCATTCCGCTGACCCTGCTGGGCCAGATGCTGGTGCTGTTCACCCTGGTGCAGTTCGTGCCCGGCGGCCCGGTGGAGCGCATCATCATGCAGCTGGAGCAGCAGCAGGGCATGGGCGGCGGCGAGGCGGCGGCCGCAGCGGCGGCCTCGGGCACGTCGGCCTACCGCGGCAGCCAGGGCGTCGACGAGCAGTTCAAGGCCGAGCTCAACAAGCTCTACGGCTTCGACAAGCCGGTGGTGGAGCGCTTCATCGACACCTGCGTCAACTATTTCACCTTCAATTTCGGCGAGAGCCCGTCCAAGGGCAAGAGCGTGGTCCAGCTCATCAGGGAGGCGCTACCGGTGTCGGTGTCGCTGGGGCTGTGGCTGATGATTTTCTCCTACGCCATTTCCATCCCGCTGGGCATCCGCAAGGCGGTGAAGGACGGCTCCGCCTTCGACGCCTGGACATCGAGCCTGGTGACCATCGGTTACGCCATTCCCAACTTCCTGCTGGGCGTGCTGCTCATCCTGCTGTTTTCCGGCACCTTTTTCCTCAACATCTTCCCCGACCGCGGCCTGTTCTCCGACAACTGGGAGACGTTGGGCACGGTGGGCAAAATCACCGATTACCTGTGGCACATGGTGCTGCCGTTCCTGTCGCTGGTGGTGAGCTCCTTCGCGGTGCTGACCCTGTTCACCAAGAACGCCTTCCTCGATGAAATCCGCAAGCAGTACGTGCTGACGGCGCGCATGAAGGGCCTCACCGAACGCGCCGTGCTCTACGGCCACGTGTTCCGCAACGCCATGCTGATCATCATCGCCAATTTCCCCAGCGCCTTTGTCGGCGCGTTTTTCACCGGGGCGCTGCTCATCGAGATTCTGTTCAACCTCAACGGCATCGGGCTGCTGTCCTACACCTCCATCGTCGACCGCGATTATCCGGTGGTGTTCGCCACGTTTTTCATCTTTTCACTGATTTCCCTGGTCATGCAGCTGGTGACCGACCTCATCTATGTGCTGGTGGACCCGCGCATCGATTTCGCGACGAGGGAGGCCTGACATGGAGAACGCCGCCGTTCCCGTCTCCGCTTCCGCTTCCGCTTCCGCTCCCGCCGCGCCCGCCAGGAGGTTTTTCAGCCGCTTCGCCCTTTCGCCCCTCAACCGCCGGCGGCTCGCCAACTTCCGCGCCAACAGGCGCGGGTTTTATTCCTTCGTCATTCTGGTCAGCCTGTTCGTCATCAGCCTGTTCGCCGAGTTCATCGCCAATGACCGGCCGATCCTCGCCTCCTACAAGGGCGAGCTGCTGGTTCCGGTGCTGGTGGATTACCCCGAGAGCAAGTTCGGCGGCTTCCTCGCCGACACCATCTGGCTCGACCCTGAAATCTACAACGAAATCGAGGCCCACGGCTGGATCCTGTGGCCGCCCGTGCGTTTCGGCGCCCGTACCACCTACAAGAACACGCCGGTGCCGTTCCCGGCGCCGCCCACCTGGCTGCTGAAGGATGAGCAGTGCGCCGAACAGGCGGCGAAGGTCGGCGGCTCCACCTGCGCCGATATTGACTGGAACTGGCTCGGCACCGACATGAACGGCTATGACATCGTCGCCCGGGTGCTCTACGGCTTCCGCCTGTCGCTGGTGTTCGCGCTGATTCTGGCGTTCTGCTCGTCGGTGGTCGGTGTCGTCGCCGGCGCCGTCCAGGGCTATTTCGGCGGCAAGGTCGACCTTATTTTCCAGCGCGTCATCGAAATCTGGACCTCGGTGCCCCAGCTCTATCTCATCATCATCCTCTCGGCGTTTTTCGCCCCCGGCTTCTTCACCATTCTCACCATCCTGCTGTTTTTCTCGTGGATTTCGCTGGTCGGCCTGGTGCGGGCCGAATTCCTGCGCGCCCGCAATTTCGAGTATGTGCGCGCCGCCCGCGCCCTCGGGCTGTCCAACCTGCGCATCATGTTCCGGCATATTCTGCCCAACGCCATGGTCGCCACCCTCACCTATCTGCCGTTCATCATCGGCGGCGGCATCACCACCCTGACATCCCTGGATTATCTGGGCTTCGGCATGCCGCCCGGCACGCCGTCGCTGGGAGACCTCGTCAAGCAGGGCGGCGAGCACCCCGACATCGCGCCGTGGATTGTGCTCACCGTGTTCACCGTGCTGTCGGTGATGATGAGCCTGCTGGTGTTCATCGGCGAAGCCGTGCGCGACGCCTTCGACCCGAGGAAATCCTTCGAATGACCGCTGACCCCGCCGCCGCTGTTTCCGCATCCCGCAAGGTGCTGCTCGCCGTCGAAGACCTCTCGGTGTCCTTCCGCACCGGCGGCGTGGTCAACGAGGCGGTGAAACACGTGAGTTTTTCCGTCCATGAGGGGGAAACGGTGGCGCTGGTGGGGGAATCCGGCTCCGGCAAGTCGGTGTCGGCCCTGTCGATTCTGCGGCTGCTGCCCTATCCGGCGGCGTTCCACCCGTCGGGGCGTATCGTCTATGACGGGCGTGATATCCTCGGCGACAACGAGGAGGAAATCCGCAGGCTGCGCGGCGACGCCGTCACCATGATTTTCCAGGAGCCCATGACCTCCCTCAATCCGCTGCACACCGTCGGCCGCCAGGTGAGCGAGATCATTCTCACCCACCGGCCGGTGTCGCGCCGCGCCGCGCTGGACAAAACCCTGGAGCTGCTGCAGAACGTCGGCATCCGGGACGCCGCCGACAAGCTGGACGCCTATCCGCATCAGCTTTCCGGCGGCCAGCGCCAGCGGGTGATGATTGCCATGGCCCTGGCCAACGAACCGGACCTGCTGATTGCCGATGAGCCGACGACGGCCCTCGATGTCACCATCCAGGCGCAGATTCTCGACCTGCTGGCGGAGCTCAAGGCCAAAACCGGCATGGCGATGCTGTTCATCACCCACGACTTGTCCATTGTCCGGCGCATCGCTGACCGGGTGTGCGTCATGCTGCGCGGCGAAATCGTCGAGGAGGGGCCGACGGAACAGATTTTCAGCCGCCCGCTGCACCCCTATACGCAAAAACTCATTGCCTCCGAGCCGTCGGGGGACCCCAACCCGGTGCCGGAAGGCGCCGAGACCATCATCGAGGCCGGGCCGCTCACCGTGCGCTTTCCGGTGGAGAGCGGCGGATTTTCCCTCAAGAAGCGTTATTTCGAGGCGGTGAAGCATATTTCCGTGCACGTGCGCGCCGGCGAGACGTTGGGTGTTGTCGGCGAGTCCGGTTCGGGCAAGACCACCTTGGGCCTGGCGCTGCTGCGGCTCATCGCCTCCGAGGGGCCGATTGTCGCCCTCGGGCGTGACGTGCGCTCGCTCAACGCCGCGGCCATCAAGGGTTTGCGCAAGGATGTGCAGATTGTCTTCCAGGACCCGTACGGGTCGCTGTCGCCGCGCATGGTCGTGGCTGACATCGTCGCCGAGGGTCTGCTGGTGCAAAACCCCAATCTGCAGTGGGAGGAGCAGCGGCGCATCGTCACCGCGGCGCTGGAGGACGTCGGCATCGGCGCCGACGCCATGGACCGGTATCCCCACGAGTTTTCCGGCGGCCAGCGCCAGCGCATCGCTATCGCCCGGGCGCTGGCCCTGAACCCGCGCTTCATTGTCTTTGACGAGCCGACCTCGGCGCTGGACAAAACCGTGCAGGCGCAGATTGTCGAGCTGCTGCGCGACATCCAGAAAAAGCGCAAAATCGCCTATCTGTTCATCAGCCATGACCTGCGCGTCGTCCGGGCGCTGGCCAACACCATCATCGTCATGAAAAACGGCGAAGTTGTCGAGCAGGGCCCCGCCGAACGCATCTTCTCCGCTCCGGAAACCGACTACACCAGGGCGCTCTTTACCGCCGCCTTCGACCTGAAGGCAGGGTGAGGGAAGGGCTTCGGGCGTTTTGGTGGACGTGGTGGACTGGGTGGACGAATCCACCTACTCCCCCGGTTGACATATCGCACCACCGGTTCCGCGTCATTGCGAGGAACGAAGCAATCCAGTAGCGCCGCCACTCTGTCGGTTGGCGTGTCGCACCGCCAGTGCCGCGTCTTTGCTTCGTTCCTCGCAATGACGGCCCAACCGGCAGTGCGACACGCCGACCGGTGGAGGGGGCGGATTCGTCACCCTTGTCCACCATGTCCGCCGTGAACACGTCACAGCCATGGCGGCAGCGGCGAGCATGTTCGTAGGCTTGGAGGCTGATACATGGGAGGTTCGCCATAAGATAATTTAAAACCCCCATAACACTAAAACCCCAAAATAATGAATATTAGTATGGAGAGAAAGTCTGACAGTCCCAATAACCTTATCAGGACCAACGATACGACAACAACCAGAAATAATGTTATCACTATGGAGAGGCAGCCGATGAGTTGAAAGGCTTCCGACACATCCTCCGCGATGCGCGCGAACGTTCCTCCGTCCCGCCTCACCGGCACCGCCGGCGGTTCCGGTTCCGGCGCCGGCGGCTCAACGGGCGTTTCCGCTTCAGACGCCACGGCGTCGTCGCCGTGCTCCGACAGCACCCCGATGCTCTCCACCGCCATGAACTCCAGCGGGAATTCCCGGATGGCGCCGATAAACGCCTGCTCGTCGCTCTCGCCTTTATCGACCAGCACATTGAACAGATCCATCCGGATATTGCCGGCGAGAAGCGCGGGCGAAAGCGCGGCGGGGTAGTCGGCGCCTTGGAGATACAGGCTTTCCGTTACCGGGGAAAACCAGTGCACGGTTCTGTGCCGTCGTGCCGCATCGAACGGCAGGGTGCAGAGGATCGCGCCGTCATAGCGGAAGGTGATGTTGCGGCCGTCGGTTTCCCATTCCCCGGCGCCGGCGTCCGCCGCTTCC
>JAISTL010000038.1 GCA_031272615.1 Methylobacteriaceae bacterium
TGCAGAGTCATCAGATTGACACGCGCCTCCCCTTCACCGTCTCCGGCGTCCATGACCAGCGACACGTGTTCGATGAACGCGTGCAAATCAGGGAATTCTTCCATGGAATGAACCAATTCCTTGAGGTTTTCCAGCCGCCCGGCGGCGTCCGCCGATTTTTCCCGCTTCCACATGTCGGTATAACCGGATTCCTCCAGCACCTGCTGCGCGACTTCGGAATGGGGCATTGCCGCCAACGCCTCCGACCACCGGTCAAAGGAGGCAAGGAGCTCCCGAAGCGTGCCCCGCACCTTGGCAGTGAGTTCATCGGTTTCCACCAGCATGCGGGCGCCGTCCATCAGCGACACCTTTTGCACGCGGGCGAAATTGAAGAGACTTTGCAGCGTGGCGTTGCCGAGCCCGCGTTTGGGCACGTTGATGATGCGCTCGAACGCCAGGTCGTCGGCGCGGGATATGACGCACCGCAGATAGGCGAGAGCGTCGCGAATCTCCTGCCGCTCGTAAAACCTCGGGCCGCCGACAACACGATAGGGAATTCCCAGTGTGACGAATCGATCCTCGATTTCCCGCATCTGCGCGGATGTACGCACCAGAACCGCGATTTCGGACAAAGAAACCCGTTTGCTTTGCAGCGATTCAACTTCCTCGCCGATGAGACGGGCTTCTTCCTCGCTGTCCCAGGCGCCGGTCAGCGCGATCTTGTCCCCGTCTTCGCCGTCGGTGCGCAGGGTTTTGCCGAGGCGGTCGCGATTCTTGGCAATCAGTTCGGAAGCCGCGGCGAGAATGTGTTTCGTCGAGCGATAATTCTGCTCCAGGCGGATCACCCTGGCTCCGGGGAAATCATATTCAAACCTCAGGATATTGTCGACTTCCGCGCCGCGCCAGCTGTAGATCGATTGGTCGTCATCACCGACACAACACAGGTTTCTGCGCGCCTGGGCGATGAGGCGCAGCCACAGGTATTGGGCGACGTTGCTGTCCTGGTATTCATCCACGAGGATATACTTGAAGCGATCCTGATAAACCTTGAGAACATCCGGATGCTCCTGCCACAACCGCAGGCATTCGAGGAGAAGGTCGCCGAAATCGGTGGAATTGAGGTCTTTCAGGCGCGCCTGGTACGCCTGGTAAAGTTGGAGGCCGCCGCCGTTGCCGAAACTCGCCCCTTCACCCGGAGGCACCTTGTCGGGAGTCAACCCGCGATTCTTCCAGTTGTCGATGAGGCCGAGCAACTGACGGGCAGGCCAGCGTTTTTCATCGATATCGTTGGCCTGAATCAGCTGTTTCAACAGTCGCAGCTGGTCATCGGTGCCGAGAATGGTGAAGTTCGATTGCAAATCGACCAGCTCGGCGTGTCTGCGCAGTATTTTGGAGCCGATGGAATGGAATGTCCCCAGCCAGCTGACGTTTCCGGCGCCTGTTCCCAGGGTTTGCGTCACGCGTTCCTGCATTTCCCGGGCGGCCTTGTTGGTGAACGTTACCGCCAGAATCTCATGGGGGCGGGCCTTGCCGGTGGCGATGAGATGGGCGATCCGGGTGGTCAGAACCCGGGTTTTGCCGGTGCCGGCGCCGGCGAGAACGAGCACCGGCCCCTCGGTGGTTTCAACTGCGAGGCGCTGCTCGGGATTCAACCCGTCGAGATAGGAAATCCCACGGGTGGCGGAGGTCATGACGCGTTGGCTGAGCGACGGAGTCGCCGCGGCGGGAGACACACCGCGGTGTTCGGCTTCCGTCAGGGCGTCCGGAGCACTACCTGCGACAGGATAATTCTGAATCATGCTGTGCATTCTGAACCAAAACCGGAAGCTCGTCGAGATTGCTCAACGAATTCGTTGTGGGTGACGGAAGGTGTGAACAGTTATTCGCCGGCGCCCGTTCGTCGCGGCACGTTCCTCGTTGCGATGTAATGGTTGATTTTGCCCAAACAACGCGAATCGATGGGCAATTTGCAAATTGACAACGGTTTTTGTGGTACACTGTTTTCAATCATATTATAGTTCGTGAGAGTATTCTTGTAAACGTGCGGGGAGAGTTAAGGTGCGCGACCTGTTCACTATTGTTGGCCTGCTGCTGGTTGCCGTGTTGGGCGCGCTTCTTGTCGTTCCTCCCTTCCTGGATTGGGGGGAATATCGCGCTCTGGTTGAGCAGGCGCTCACCGAGGCCACCGGCGCGAGCGTCAAAACCGAGGGAAAGCTGGAAATCCGGATTTTGCCGGCGCCCAGGATATTCATGCAACAATTGCACGCGAGTTTTGATCCGGCTGCGGGCAAGGGGCTGTCGCTGGCGGCGGACAACGTCGATACCGAGATCGCGCTTCCTGAGTTGCTGAAGGGAAAAATCGTTTTTGTCGAGGCCGGGGTCGAGCGGCTGGAACTCACGGTTCCCTATTACCGGGAACACAACATGCGTTTTTTGTCGGCTTATCCGGCCCGGGCGGGGGGAGTGGGAGAGTGGCGGTTTGCCGGTCTCTCGGCGGAACGTTTCGTCCTGGTTCTCGAAAACCGGACCAATGATACCGATAACCGGTTCGAGGCGGAGAAGGTTCAACTGAAAGCGCAAAAAATGACCGGGCCGTGGGTGGTTTCGGGCGTTTACGACAATCAGTCATTTCGGCTGGGAACGGGCGAGCTGAGTGCCGACGGTGATATCACGGTTCGGCTGGAGGGAACAGACACCCGCCGCTTGGAGCTGGACGGCAAGGTGCACTTCAGCAAAGTCGCCGACGATCTGCTCGAGGCCGAGATTTCCGGAAACTTCCGCGCGACGCTTCCCGGCGAGGGAGAAGAAACGACCGATTCGAAAACCGCGTCAGTTTTGGAAACCGCCTTCAAGTGTGACGGACTTGATGTCAGTCTGACGGGTACGCGCCTGTCCTTGGCGGGAAAAACCACGGTGCGGCTCGACGGCACCGGCGGTTTCGATCTGGATGGCAAGGCTCTCTTTCTCGATCTGCAAAACAAGCGCATGCACATGGATTTGTATGCCGCGGGGATGCCGCGGAGGTCCGATGTCCTGGATGTGTTGGGCGGATATCTGGAGCGGATGACGCGGCTGATTCCCGAATGGGTCTCCTCAACGCGCTTCAAGGTGCAGAGCAGCCAGCTGACCATCGGCAGCGAGAGGCTGGAAGCCGTCACCTTTGACGGAGTGTGGCGGGAGAGGCAACTGGCCGCCTACACTCTTGACGTCAAGGGAAACGCTCAGTTGGACGTGAACCTTTCCGCCGAAAGCGGGGGGGAGGGATGGTCGGGACGGTTTGCGCTGTCTACCGCCGACATTCACCGCATGGGAAATTTCGGTTTTGTCGTCGCGGATCATCCGGGGTTGTCAAGGTTTCTCGAACATATTCCGGAACCCGCAGTGACGGTGACGGCCGGCTACACTTTTTCCAACGGTATTCTCGATGTGCCGGACTTTGTGTTGTCCAATGAAGGCGCGGTTCTCTCCGGGTCGTTCAAAGCCGGTTCGGACAAAGCAGCCGAAACGCCGTTCGAAGCACGTTTGGCCGCGCGGAATTTCACGTCATCCCGCGTGACCTCCGCATTTGACGCTCTGACGCTGGTGGCGGAATACCGCACCGACATCACCCTCGATGCGCGGGATTTCGTCTTGGAAGACGCCCGACAGCCGGTGGACGGAAGCGTGCTGGCGCACGTGGTGTCGGCCGACGGCGGAATCCGCATCGAAAACTTCAGCGTTGAAGCACTCGAGGGAACGAACATTTCGATGAAGGGAGGTTTCTCCCTCGGCACGCCGGAAAAGTGGCAGGGAACAATCCGTGCGGAGAGGCTGGAGAATGCGTTGCAGCTGTTCCGGTTTCCGTGGATCAACGAACTGGTGCGTTTCCTGCCGGACGCTCTGCAGGATATGCCGGTGAATCTCATCATCGAGACGCAGCATTCCCAACCGTCAGGAACCGGCGACGTGCTTTCGCGGGTGGAACTGCGCGGGACCATTGCCGAAAATCCGATGGCGGTGACCATTGTTGAACAGGGCGGGACCATCCAGGAATGGTATGTCGATATGCAGGCGGATGAGCTTCCCATGGCGACATCCGGGGGGGCGACGTTTCCGTTTACCATATCCGCCAGAGGGCGCCGGACGGATATCGGCGTCCATACCGTGGAGGCGAAGGTTGTTTCCAACAACATGATTATTGAAACCCGGGAGCCGGTTCTGCTGGATATGCGCTCGCATCAGGTGTTGTCCGGTGAGGGGCATATTTCATCAGACGATTTACGGCCGGTTCTGGCGCTGTTCGGTGTGGCTGCCGGCGATGAGATGGCCTACCCGCTGGATATGGTTGTCACGATGGAACCCGGAAAGGGCGCGGATGACGCTTCAGGAGTCGTTCATCTGGTCGGCAGGGTCGGGACGGAAGACGTGGATGCCCGGTTGACCCGGCCGGACATGCAGCAGGTGCGGGGGGAGGTGGGGCTTCAAACCCTTTCGCTGCCCGGGTTGATTGATCGTTTTGTGTTGGCGACGCGGCCTTCGGGCATTTTCGGGTCTCATCCGGAAATACCCACGGATATTGAACTGAATGTCATTGCCGCGCGGGTCGAATTGGCTCCCGGATATGATCTGGAGCAATCCAGTCTCAGGATGCGGATGGATAATCGCGGGTTGACCATTGACGATTTGACCGGAACGCTGTTTTCCGGGAACCTGCAGGCAAAAGGGTCAATCATACGCGACGGTGGTCTGGCGTCCGTATCGGGAGAGATTTCGGTGACGGACATCCCCGTGGAAGCGTTTTCGCAGGAGCCTTCCAGGTTTGCGGGTAAAGTGTCGGGGTCCATGCGGTTCGGCGTGTCGTCGGATCGTCTGGTGGGGCTCATGACCAATCTCGGCGGCGCCGGGCACGCCACCATCGAGGACCTGACAATTCAGGATGTGGATCCGTCGTTCTTTCCGAAACTGTTTGCCAGGAGTGAAGAGTTCGCGGATCTGCTGGATGAGCGCAAACTGCTGCAATTCATCCGCGGAGAATTTGCCGGCAAGGTGTTCGCCGCGCCCCGCTATGAGTCCACGCTGATCATGACAGCGGGAGAACTGCGCGCCATGGGGGCGCGGGCGGAAGGCGCGGACTCGCTGGTGTGGGGCAGCCTCAATCTGAACGCCAAGAACAGAACGTTTCTGGCGGTTGGTGACCTGATTGCGAACACTTATCCGCAGGAATGGTCGGGGAAGGCGCCGCCGGTGAGAATGCGCTGGAGCGGGATGAGCCGCAGTTCGCCCCCCCAGTATGATATCGAGGTGTTGCGCAACGTGCTGGCCGAGGTTGTTCTCAACCGTGAGTCGGAACGTATCCGCGCCATGGAGGAGCGTGTGCGCGAACAGGCCCGCGCCCGGGCCCGGGCGCGGGCCTGTTCGCGCACACGCTC
>JAISTL010000189.1 GCA_031272615.1 Methylobacteriaceae bacterium
GCGGCCCGCCGGGGGGCGGCGGGCCGCGAAACCACGCAACGAGGCTCATTGCGTGGCTTTCATCACTTTTGCCAGAAGGTCCTGCGCCACCGGGCCGTTTTGTTGGGCCCAGGCTTCCCACATGGGATGCAGCAGTTCACGCACCATGGCGACGTCCTCCGGGGTGGGGGAGGTGAGGACGACGCCGTGGGCGGTCATGTTGTCCATGGAGGTCTTGTCCGCGGCTTCGGCGCCGGCGAAGTATTTGGGCGTCCATTCGGCAATCTTGTCGTCGACGATCTTGCGCAGATCCGGCGGCAGTTTGTCCAGCGCCTCGACATTGGCGATGGTGATCTGGTGGGCCATGGTGAAGTTGAGCATGAAGCCGTATTTGATGAGCTCGTAGGCTTTCCAGTCATTGGCGGTGAGCGCCGAGGTGATGGCGCCGTCGACGACCTTGCGCTGCAGGGCGGTCACCACCTCCGACGGGTCGATGGATGTGGGAATGGCGCCGAGCTTCTGCAGCATTTCAACCTGCATGGGGTTCCATGTGCGGATCTTCTTGCCCTTGAGGTCGGGGATGCGGTCCACTTTGGCGGTCGTCCAGATGTTCTGCCCGGGAATGGGCCAGTTCATCAGCACGCGCACCTTGAACTTCTCGGTGAGAACCTTGTCGGGAATGTCGCCGATGGCGTCCACCGCCTTCTTGAAACCGGCGAAATCGGTGCACAGGAACGGAACCGAGAACACGTCCAGTTCCGGTGCGTCGCCGGCGACCAGGCCCGCGCCCACCTGACCCATCTGGATCTGGTTGGTGGCGACCGCCTTGATCACGTCGCCGGATTTATAGGGCAGTTCGCCCGCCCCGTAGTGGGTGATGGTCAACCGGCCGCCGGTGGCTGCGGTGATATCGTCGGCCATGGCCTTGTTCATGCTGGAGTGAAAATCCGTCGGCGAAACATAGGAGAAGAACCGCCACTCGATTTTCTCCTGCGCCTGGGCGGAAAGCGGCGCCGCGATGAAGGCTGAGAGCAGCAGAAGGGTAAGACGTCTGGAAACAACGGAACGTGATGCCATGTGATGGGTACTCCTTGGTATGTGAGAAGGTTTTCTAAAACAGCGTCTCGGTTTCGACGGCGACATGCCTGATGTCGGCGTTGCGGATTTTCGGGAAGTTGTTGAAGTCTTTTCGTGAATCCTGCCGGGCTTCGGAAGCCAGAGCAAAATTGAGGTCTTCGATGCTGTCAAAAATCAGCTCGGCCAACACGAAAATCGTGTCGGGTTTCACCGCCACCGGATCGTTCCAGGCGACGGGGCGATGCAGCTTGCAGCCGCGTATGCGCGGATATCTCAACATCAGTTGTTTATGCGCGGTGCGATAATGCTCCATGAAGGCCTCGGCGTCTTCGGGTTCGCCGACGTATCGCACCAAATAGGAAACGCTCATTTCCCGGGTTCCTCCCTGTGTGACGTTACGCGTCATGATATGGAATGATTGTGCCTTGGTTGTGTCGGTCATTCACCCGCCGCCGGAGCCGGAGCCCCGGACAAGGAGTGTGCGAGTACGGCCGAAAGCCTTCGCGAATGTGAATGATCCCGCTTGTCCCTCCAGAAAGATTGTGAACACCGAGGTTTATCAGCGACGCTGAGAAAGCACGACAACACTCCATCGGCCGGCGTTTGCCGCGACGAAGTCTACGGTGCACCGGAGAAGCTGAAAACTCACAGACTTCCCGGTGCACCGCGTTTTGACCGCATTAATCCTGGCTTCCGGATATCATTGTCTTATTATTATTGTAATACCGGTTGAGACAAGGTGCGGGCAAAACTTTCCCGACAACGGCACAAGGAACGGGCTTCTTCGACTCAAGATCGAAAACCTCACTGAAGCCCGCTGGAACCACCGTTGAAACGTTCCACATTTCACTGTCTGTTGAGACCTGAAAATTAAACGTTAAATTCTGGCGAAAAACACGCAGAACGCTTATGACATAATTGAAATAACGTTTTAAATTCAAACACATAACACTAGGTTTCCAACAGAATTCTCGTAAAAGCGATTGCATTTTTTTTTTATTATGGTTTAACGTTTAACCTAAATTGATCGGGTTGTCAAACGTTCCTTTTTTAAGAAGGTTGCGCTCAACGGCAAAGTTGAGGATAACCCGGCGAATGCAATGGGAAAAATATGTTGAGTCCAGCGCCCGTTGCAATCATTTGTCGCAGGTCTGTAAACAGTGTAAACTGTCGGAATCCGATGATTTGGGTGAGGCTCCATGGTGGCGGCGAAAAAGAACCAACAAAAAGCACGGGCGACTCTCAAGGACATTGCACGAATCGTCGGCGTATCGCCGACGGCGGTGTCGTTGGCGCTGAACGGCAAAGGCTCGTTGACGGCGGAATTGCGCAGCCGCATCAAGGAAGTCTCGGCGATTATGGACTACCACCCCAATTCGTCGGCGCGGCTTCTGCGCGGTGCACGGTCCAATGCGGTCGCCATGATCATCAACTATTTCAACAATCCTTTCTTCCGCAAGTTCATTGTCGGCCTTGAGTCGGTGCTGGTCCCCGCCGGAGTGACCTATGCCATTTCGCAGACGGCCGACAATCTCGCGCGGGAGCAGGAACAGGCCCGGAAACTGGCGGAACTCGGCGCCGACGGTCTCATTGTCCTCAACTGCTCCTCGCACTTTGAACACCTGCAGGCCGTCGTCGACTCCTATTCGATTCCGATTGTCCTGATGAGCCACACCTTGCAGAACCACTTCCACGCCGTCCAGGCCGACAATATCCGCGGCGGATACCTGGCAACGGAACACCTGTTGAGTCTCGATGACCGTCCGGTTTTCCACATCGCCGGAATGGCCGGAAAGTCCGGTTTGGAAAACCGCAAGCGCTGATTTGTCGATGCCATCCGCAGTCTGCGGCCTCAGGTCAACCCCGAGGAACTGTGTTTCACCGTGGATGTGCTCACCGCGCGGGCCGGATACCACGCCATGGAAACCATCTGCTCCCGGCACAAACCGCCCTTCGGCGTGTTCGTGGTCAACGACGATGTGGCCATGGGCGTGCTCATCTACTGCCGCCACCACGGCCTCAGTCTGCCGGATCAGGTGGCGGTGGTCGGCTTTTCCGATATCGCCTTGCTGGAAATACTCGATATTCCGCTGACAAGCATTCATATTCCGCAGGAGCAGATGGGCGCGCTGACGGCGCAGACGCTGCTGGATTTGATTGAGCATCCGGAACACCGCCTTGCGCCGAAGATCCAGACACTGCCGGTATCACTCGTGATACGCGGCAGCACCGTTGTCCGCCCCAAGACAGAAGAAAGAGAGCCGGAGTTCCTTCCGGATTCCCCGGGCTAGAGCGGGTTTCATTCAGCCGGGATCGATCAGCGGTGGAAACCCGCGCCGGATGTTCCCGTGGACGTGGCGGACAGAGTGGGCATCGTGAACCTGGCCGCCCACTCCACCGGTCGGCATGACGCACAGCCGGTGAGGTCGTCACCCACGAGCGGAGCGAAGCATTCCAGCCTTTTCATCCTTGCCGCGCGCCACACCGGTGCGACACGTCAACCAACGCCGCCGTGGACATTCCGAATTCCGCATTCCACCCGGTCCACCCGGTCAAGTCCGGCTCTAATTTCCGTTGCGCTTGGACCACCAACCGGCCCGCTTCGGCCGGGTCGGGTCCTGCGGGGTGAGGGCGATGGCCATCGGTTCCTCACCGTGAGCCGGTTCGCGTTTTGCTGAGGATTTGGCCGGCTTTTCAGCGGGCTTTTCCGTGCCGTCTGCGGCGGGTTTGCTGTCGGCATCGGTTTCGGGCTTCTTTGTGCCTGAAGCACGACGCGGTTTGGCAGGCTTTTCCGCCGGTTCCGAAACCGGTTCCGGCGCGGGCTTCTCAACGGGAGTCGCAGCTGCCTTGTCATCGGATGTCGCCACAGCCGCCGACTTTTTCGTCCGTTTCGCCGCCGCCGGTTTGCGGACTTCAGGAGCTTGTGCGGCGGGAGATTCAGTGGCAGGAGCTTCGATTGTCTCCGGCACGGGTTGATTCGCCGACGCGACCTTGGGTTTGCGTGCGGTTTTTTTGGCGGGAGCTGCAACCACGGGCTCTTCCACCGGAAGAGCGACCTCGGCGGCGGGCGTCGCGGAGTCAGCCGCGGAGTCAGCCGCGGATTTACGCGAACGTCGCCCTGAACGGCGGTTCTTGGCGGCGGCAGTTTCTTCTTTCGGGGCGTCTTCAGCAGGGGGGGCAACCACGGCGGAAGCCGTCGTCTCGACATGGGCCGGAGCCTCCGGCGCCGCCGCGGCGATATCCGAACGCTCGGAGCCGTTGCGCTCGTTGTCTCTGAAGGTGTTGTCCCGGCGGCCGTTGCGGCCGCGCCGCCGCCGTTTGCGGCGCCGTCCGCCACCCGAACCGTCGCTCTCGTTTTCGCGCGGCGGATGGGCAACGTCGTTGTCTCCGTTCAGCCGCGGCATGGTCTTTTTGCCGGACTGCGCTTCCTGACTCAGCGGCACGTCAATCAAATCGGCATCGGTCACGGTGGTGATGGCGCGGCTCTCGGTCTTGACGGCCAGTTCACCCTTTTCAACCGTGAAGTAGACGCCGGCCGCCAAGTGGTCGTTGGCCTCGATGATGATCGTCACATTGAAGCGGCTTTCAAACTCCCTCAGGATATTGCGTTTCTGGTTGAGGATGTAGAACGCCGTCTGTGTGTGAGTCTGTACCAGCAGATCATGGGAGGAGTTCTGAATCAGCATTTCCTCGATGGAACGCAGCACGTGCAGCGCCGCCGACGGCGTGGAGCGCAGGAAGCCGGTGCCGCCGCAATGGGAACACTGCACCGACGAACTCTCCAGTACGCCGGTACGGATGCGCTGACGCGACATTTCCATCAGGCCGAAGGGAGAAATGCGGCCGAGCTGAATACGCGCCCGGTCACTTTTCAGGCATTCGGCGAGGCGTTTTTCCACGGCGCGGTTGTTGCGCTTTTCCTCCATGTCGATGAAATCGATGACGATGAGGCCCGCAAGGTCGCGCAGCCGCAGCTGGCGCGCCACTTCTTCCGCCGCTTCGAGATTGGTGCGGATGGCGGTGTCTTCGATATTGTGCTCACGTGTGGAGCGTCCGGAGTTGACATCGATGGACACCAGCGCTTCCGTCGGGTTGATGACCAGATATCCGCCGGATTTCAGCTGCACCTGGTTGGAGAACATGGCGTCAAGCTGGCTTTCCACGTTGTAGCGCGCGAAAATCGGCGTCAGCTCCTTGTAAGGCTGCACGGCGCGGGCATGGCTCGGCATCAGCATACGCATGAAATCCTTGGCTTCCCGGTAGGCGTCGTCTCCGGAAACGAGAATCTCGCCGATGTCCTTGTTGTAGAGGTCACGGATGGCGCGCTTGATCAGAGAGCCTTCCTCGTACACCAGCAGCGGCGCCGAGGATTCCATCGTCAGCTCACGCACCTTGAGCCACAGACGCATCAGGTATTCGAAGTCCCGCTTGATTTCGGTGCGGGTGCGCGACGCGCCGGCGGTGCGCAGGATAACGCCCATTCCCGCCGGAACTTCCAGTTCCTGGGCGATTTCCTTGAGGCGCTTCCGGTCCTGGGAGTTGGTGATCTTGCGGGAGATCCCGCCGCCGCGCCCGGTGTTGGGCATCAACACCGAATAGCGTCCGGCGAGCGAAAGGTACGTGGTGAGAGCGGCGCCCTTGTTGCCGCGCTCCTCCTTGACGACCTGTACCAGCAGCAGCTGCCGCCGCTTGATGACTTCCTGAATCTTGTATTGGCGCCGGCTGGGGCGAGGGCGCTCCGGAATATCGTCCATGGCGTCGCCGGTCCCGCCGACGTGCTCAATCATCGAATCCGTATCATCGGTATCGATCGGCTCGATATCGTCCAATGTGCCGGGAATGCCGCGCAGAGATTTGTTCTTCCCGCGGCGCGGCTCGAGATCCGACACCTCGTAGCCGCTGTCAGCGCCCTCAAGCGCATCGGCGCTGTCGCCGTTGTCAACGGAGACGGAAACCTCCGGGTCACGGGCGGCTTTTTTGGCCGCGCCTTTCTTGCGGCGGGGCCGGCGCTCCTCTTCAGACAGGGCCGCCTGCTCCGCCTGGGACATTTCCTCCTTGAGAATCTCCAGGTCCGCCACCGGAATCTGATAGTAATCCGGGTGAATTTCATTGAATGCCAGGAACCCCTGGCGATTGCCGCCGTATTCAACAAAGGCGGCCTGCAGCGAAGGCTCCACCCTGGTCACTTTCGCCAGGTAGATATTGCCGCGCAACTGCTTGCGATTTGCGGATTCAAAATCGAACTCTTCGACCTTGTTGCCGCGCACAACCACAACCCGGGTTTCCTCCGGGTGGGAGGCATCAATTAACATTTTATTCGTCATATTAAACTCTTCGCAATGACGACCGGGAAGGATCGTCACAACGAACAGAGCAGATGCCGAAGACCACGCAGTGACCTGCGCATGACAACACCCTGAACCGCGGTACAATCCTTACATTGTATCGTCATGGCACTGGCCCCGCATAGAACCGGGCCCGCGCACGGGTTGAAACAGACTGGCGGAACACCATCCGATTCCCGCGCACGGTCCGGTGGGATACCGGAGACTCCTT
>JAISTL010000103.1 GCA_031272615.1 Methylobacteriaceae bacterium
CATCCGCCACTTCGCCAGAAATTCCGCCTGCTCCGGAGAAAGATTGAGCTCCTTCTCCAAGTCGGCGAAATCGGTGACAACCTCCAGCGGAATCTTCGCGTCGGCGAAATTGTCCCGCCCCGCCTTCAACTGATAGTCGAAAATCGCCGCGACGCCCGTCACCTCCAGCCCGGCGTCCCGGGCATGCCCGGCGCAGCGCAGCACACTGCCGCCGGTGGAGATCAGGTCTTCGATGATGACGATCTTGGCGCCCTTGGTATAGTCCCCCTCGATGACCGACGTGGTGCCGTGCTCCTTGGCCTTGGAGCGGAAATACACCAGAGGAAGCCGCAGAATGTCGGCCACGGAGGTGGCGTGGGGGATGCCCGCGGTCGCCGTGCCGCCGATGATTTCCACCCCGGGAAACCGCTCCTTGATGAGTTCCGCCAGCTTGACGGCGATGGCGTGCCGCAGGTCATAGTGCCCCAGGCTTTTGCGGTTGTCGCAATAGATTGGTGACTTGATGCCCGATGTCCACACAAACGGCTTGTCAATATTCACGCGAATGGCGCCGATGTTCAGCAGACCCTTGATGATGTCCATGGTGACCCCTCCTGACCCTTTGAAAGCGATGTGACGATGGAACGATAAACCGAGACCGGGTCCGCCTTGGTGGTGATGGAACGCCCGATCACCAGCTGATTGGCCCCCAAAGCCATGGCGTTTTCCGGCGTCATGACGCGCTTCTGGTCGTTGACGTCGTCCTCCAGCAGGCGGATGCCCGGCGTCACGATGAGAAAGTCCGCTCCCGCCTTTTCGCGGATGGCCGCGGCTTCATGGGGAGAACAGATGACGCCGTGAACCCCTGAGTCTTTGGCGCGGCAGGCATAGTGGCAGGCCATGTCGCGCACGTTCCCCTCCACCCGGAGGTCGTCCCGCAGCATCGCCTCGCTGATGCTGGTCAAAATGGTGATCGCCAGCAGCCTGGTGTTGGTTCCGGTGACGGCGCCGGCGGCGCGGCGCATCATCTCGGCGCCGCCGCTGGCGTGGATGGTGATATAATCCGGGTCCAGCTTGACCAGGTTCGATAGGGCGCACTCCACGGTATTGGGAATGTCATGCAGTTTGAGATCGAGAAACACCCGGTGCCCGCGGGATTTGAGATCGGTCACCAGGTCGTTCCCGGTGCGGTAATAGAGTTCCATGCCGATTTTGAGGAACAGTTTTTCATTTCCGAACGGAATGAGAAAGCGTTCAAGTTTCTCGCGGTTTTCAAAATCCAACGCAATAATCACAGGCGGCATCACACGTTCCCCGGATAAACACACAACCATTCCCGCGCCGGAACCGGCCTCCCCCCGTTACGGCTTGAACTGTTTGCTTATCGTACATGCGTCGCCGGAACACAACCGCAAACACCGCGAGTGGGAAGTGTTCCCCCGCTAAAATCATCCGCC
The DNA here is from genome assembly GCA_031272615.1 of Methylobacteriaceae bacterium. GTDB lineage: Bacteria > Pseudomonadota > Alphaproteobacteria > Rhizobiales > Beijerinckiaceae > Hohaiivirga. The sequence continues at coordinate 1,437 of JAISTL010000103.1, forward strand.
CGGCGCGCCCGGGCCGGGGAACCGGCCGACGGGCGGGAGACCGCCGCCGGGTTCGGCTGCAACCGTTTTTCCGCCCGCAAAAAACCGCTGAACAGCATTATTTCGTTTACTTTTTTATGAGAATTGAAAAAGACCGTGTGAATAGTGTTTTACTTTGTCCACGGCGTCACTATATATATTTTCACCACCGTATGACGCTTTTTGCGTTGAGAGGGGTTTGCCGCGGTTGTCCGGAAGCAGACGCGGCATCCAAGAGAAAACGTTGCAATGTCCGGCGCCGCCAACAAATTTTCTGGCTCTACCTCCGGTGCTGTCACCGTCCGGTCGCTCAGCGGGCACCTGATTGTCTTCGCGCTGCGCCTGCTGCTGCCGTTGATGCTGTTTTCCGGCCTGCTGATTTGGGACTATATCACGTCAACCCAGAAAGAGCTCGAGAACCGCGCCCTTTCTTATGTTCAGGCGCTGACTGAAGTTCTCGACAGCCAGATTCTCACGGTTGTCCGCCTGATGTCGGACCGCGCCAACAGCTGCCGCCCCAGTGAGGAGCGCTTGGAGGAACTGCGCTGGATTCTCTCCTACGCGCTGCAAATCAAAAGCGCGACGATGATTTACTACGACACGACTCAGGCGCGCATTTATCACCCCGGCCCCCTGGGCGGCGACAACCCCTTCCGTGACCACACCGAAGACTTCCACGCCGAGTATTCCGACAGTCTGCGCGACCAGGCGGCGGATTTCCATGCCGACCTCTCCCCCGGCGAAGTGTATTCGATGTCGGATCTGCAGCGTGACAACAATCGTCATCTCTATGTTCAGCTGTCCGTGCCGGTGATGTGCAACGGCAAACAGGACGGGACGCTGTCGGTGAACATCCCCCCGGATTACTGGTACCGCGCCACCGTTCAGTTCAAGGATTGGCCGGGCGCCCGCTTCGGCGTGATGGACCGCAAGTTCCGCTACATCATTCCGCCGGTCGCCGGATGGGAGGGCCAGGTTGACCCGTTCGCCGCCAAGAACGGCGACACGCTGCCCATTGGCGTCATCCGGCGCCAGGGGCTCGACGATGCCGACATCGTTCAGGGGATTCAGCAGTCCCAGCTTTCGGGCTGGTATCTCGGCGTCGCGATTCCGCAATCGGTATTCAACATGCCGGTGCAGCGCAGCTATTTCATCTTCGGCGGGTTGGGCCTGGCGTTTCTCAGCGCGTCCATCGGCCTGGCGCTGCATTACGGACGGCAGGTTTCGCGGCCGGTGATGCAGCTGGCGTCGGTTGCCAAGGAGATCGGCTCCATGGCGGAACCGCGTCTGCTGCGCAGCCCGGTGATGGAAGTCAACGTGGTCAGCCGTCTCCTGACCAAGGCGGCCCACGATATCGACACCACCTATCGCGCCCTGCATGACAGCGAGGAGCGCTACCGCCTGGCGGCCGACGTCTTCCAGGGCGCGGTGTTCGCCTATGACGGGACAACGAAGAAAATCACCTATTCTCCGCGTTTTTACCAGATGTACGGCGATGACGTCACCTGGCCCGATTCCGCCCTGGGCGAAAGCCCGATCTTCCATCCCGATGACCGGGCGCTGGTCAAGGACTATATCAATGACGTCTTCCACGGCAACAAGACGTTCATGGAAACCGAATACCGGGTGCGCTCGCGCCGGGGCGAGTGGATGTGGATCTGGGACCGTCTGGCCATCACCCGGGACAAAAACGGCAAACCGCTCCGGGTCATCGGCGCCCTGGCCGACATCACCAAGCGCAAGAACGCCGAACAGAACCTTGAACTGCTGGTCAACGAACTGAATCACCGGGTGAAAAACACCCTGGCCATCGTTCAGTCTCTCGCCGCCAACACGCTTCGCGCCGACCTGCCCGTCGATCAGCTCCTCAACCTGTTCGAGTCCCGCTTGATCGCGCTTTCCCGCGCCCATGACCTCATCACCCGCAACAGCTGGGAAGGCGCCGACATCCGCAATGTCATCGAAACCGCCATCGCGCCCTTCTCCGAGGGCACCAAGGCCGAACGGTTCATCACGGTTGGTCCGCAAATCTGGGTGACGCCGCAGCTGGCGCTGTCGCTCTCCATGGCGCTGCATGAGCTGGGCACCAACGCGGCAAAATACGGCGCGCTGTCCAATGAAACCGGCAGAATTCTACTGAAATGGGAAAGGGGCGAAGAGGAAATCGACGGCGCCATGCGCAAGGTGACGCATCTCACCTGGCAGGAAACCGGCGGCCCGAGAGTCGAGCGCAAGCCGCGCCATCGCGGGTTCGGCTCGCGTCTCATCCGCCAGAGCCTCGCCAATGATCCGTCCGGTTCGGTGGAATTCGAATATCCGCCGGAAGGCATCATCTGCCGTCTGCGCTGGACGACCACCTTCCGCGCCGGTTCCGACGACGCGTCATAGGGCCTCGTTCGGGCGACGGTCGGGGCATAAAGGAGCTGTGTCGGCGATATACGTTTAATCATCATGCTTCACAAAAAATACTCGAATGTGATGCGTCGCGATTCTTCAATGTGATGTCGAGTTCGTTGCTCCACCAACGTTTCGTTGCGTTCCAGCATCGCATCCATAATCCCTATGTGCTCCTCCACCGAATTATCGTTTCTGTCAAAGGGTTTGGACACAAGAATCCGGATGCGGTGATTGTGGTCATACACTGTTGTCAACGCGGACAGCAGGAAGCGGTTTCTGCAACCCTGCAAAATCTGTTTGTGCAGGTCACAATCCAAGGCAACAAAATACCGACGCAATTCTTCGCCGCCAAGATCTGGCTTGCCGCCGATGACCACGACACATCACGGGGGCCGATTTGCAGGCTTTCCGCCACGCTCCCGCATGCCCCATTATACGACAACACAGCGCAGCGGTTCGTGCTTGAGGAAACGCTCCACCTCCTCGACGACTTTTGTTGCAATGTCGTCGGCGGAATTCACCGAATAGAAACCGATATGCGGCGTGCAGATGTAATTGTCGAGGGCCATGAGTCTGGCGGCGGGCGGGTTGGGTTCAGAGGCGGATACGTCCACTGCGGCTCCGCGGATTTGATTGGTTGACAGAGCTTCGAACAGGGCGTCCTCGTTGATGACTCCTCCACGGGACACATTCACCAGACAGCAGGTGCTCTTCATCCGGGCAAACTGCTCCCGATCAAGAAGGTTGAGGTTGTTCTCCAAGGGGCAGTGCACGGAAATGTAATCCGAACGCTGCAGCAGAACATCGAGATCGACGAGTTCGACAAACTGTTGGCGATCGTTCAGTTCTTTGACATAGCGGTCATGGGCCAGCACCTTCATGCCGAGGCCCCTTGCCATATCGGCGAATTCCGTGCCGATACGGCCGAGGCCGATGACCCCGACGGTTGAACCCCGCAACCTGAACAGCGGCACGGCATCCTTGTAGGTCCAGCGCCCCTCATGCACTTTCCGGTTCATGAACGGGATCTTCCTCGCCGAGGCAAGAAGCAGCGCCAGTGCGTGTTCCGCCACCTCGATGGTGCTGCCGTCGGGCACGTTGCAGACTCTGACTCCGTGCTCCGCCGCGGCTTTCAGGTCAACGCTGTCCACTCCCGCCCCGGAACGGATGACGAGCTTCAGAGAGGGAACGGCGTCAAAGACTTCCCGGGTCATGCGGGCATACTGGGTTACCAGCACCTCCATCCCCTGACAGTCGCGGATGATTTCGGCCGGAGCCTTGCTCTGGAAGAGCCTGAATCCTATTCCCTTTTCCCGCATCAGAGTTTCAGTGAGCGTCATATCCTGGTCACTGTCGGTGTAAGCTACGCGTATATCGGACATCGGTTTTCTCATCGGTTGGTGAAAAGGAAAGGCGCAAAGAGGACTCAACTCCAAATTCTGTCATGGGCCCACTGTCTGTCCCAAGAGCTCGTGTCCTCCCAGAGGCCCGGGCGTTTCGGATTGATGTGCTCTCGCAGCACCTCGTCATCGAGTTCCCCGATCCCCAGTCCGGGCTTGTCGCTGATTTCGATCCAGCCGTTTTGCACAAAGGTGAAATCCTGGTCCTTGACCAGGCTGTTCCACCAGGGAACATCGTTGGAATGGAACTCCATGGCGATGAAGTTGTTCCCCATGGCGGCACTGACATGGGCCGCCGCCATGCCGCCCACCGGCGTCTCCGCCATATGCACGATGGCGGCGATTCCGTGCTCCTCGGCCATGGCGGCGATCTTGAGGGTTTCGGAAATTCCACCGGCGGTCAGCACATCGGGATGGACAATTGACACGGCCCGATTCTCAAACAGCGGAATGAACGAT
>JAISTL010000226.1 GCA_031272615.1 Methylobacteriaceae bacterium
GTATCGTTCCATGGCCTGTTGAAGAGTCGTGGCCAGATCTCGAACCGTGGTTTCCAGTTCTTTCATCCTGTCCGGATCGAAATATACGGTAGCGCCGTTGATGGAGCAGGCCAGTCTCCGGTCCTTTCCCGCCGGAAAACTTGAAGCGATGCCGCAGGTGCCGATACTGCATTCGTCCATATCCACCGCAACATTATGACGTTGTGCCCGCCGGAAATCCTGCAGGATTTCCTGTTCGGTCTTGCGGTAGCCGGGAGGAACCGCGCCGATAAAGCTCTTCCAGCTGCGTTCCGGAAGCTGGCCGATGAGCACTTTCCCCACCGCGGTCATGAAGGCGGTATTCCTCAGGCCGCGATAGGAGTTGATTTGCAGCTCCCTTCGTCCCCTCACCGCATCGAGCAGGACGATATCCCGATCATCCAACACCGCCAGATGCACGGTGTCGCCGACAAGTTCCGCATAGCGGGATATGATCGGGTGCAGAATATCGAGATAATCAAAACTGCGCTTCTTCATCTCGCCCAGTTCCAGGAGGCGATAACCCAACGCGAATCTGTGTCCGTCAACAGCAAGATAATTATGCTTGACAAGTGTAGTCAGCAGCCGGTGCGTCGTGCTTCTCGGAAGGCCGGCGGCCCCGGCGATATCCCTTTGCAGGCGGATATCGGCGGCGACAAGGTCAATCAGTTTGATTGCTTTCTCCAATACGAGACTCATGAGATGTTTCCCCCATTCCGACAAAGGGCTTGAAAACCGGGAAAATGTGAACCTTCCGGCAGAATAGACCCGCGCAGTATAATACCGGACAATGACCAAATTCAAGGAAATCCGGCGAATCGGGCCGTGAGCCCGTGGGTTCCTTAACAAATTTCCCAATATAAGGAAATCGAGTTTCGACTATTGGCCAATTTTCAGAGGGAAAATCCACCGTTAAGAGTGATGCCGGCAGGGCTGTTCCCCTTCAACGGTGCGTGCATCGGCATGCTGAAACACACATCCCTGGCCGCGGTCATCGCGGATTCAGTTATTGGACGCGTTTCTCACCCATGTCCGTCAGTTCGACGATATATGGATTGCCCGCGGGCGCGACATCATGGAGCATTTTTGCCGGTGTGAGGCTGAAGATACGTCCTCCTGACGGGCAATTCCCGGGTCCGGTTTTGCCGCGTTGAACAATTATGGGGCTTGCCGGGCTGCCGGTTCGTCCGTTATGGAAGTGAAGATAATAATATCAATAATAATAAGAGGTCACGTGATGCCCGACAGGGAAAAACTGAATATTGTGCCGTTTGTCAGCGTCGACTCCATGATGCGTTTGGTGTTGCACTTCGGCGTGGAGCGGGTTCTGGCGGACTTGGCCGGTTATATCGAAGAAGACTTCCGCCGCTGGGAAAGCTTCGAGAAAACGTCGCGCCTGGCGTCCCACTCGCCCGACGGCGTGATTGAACTGATGCCGACCTGTGACGGTCGCCAATACAGTTTCAAATATGTCAACGGCTATCCCAAGAACACCAGGAACGGCTTGCAGACCGTCGCCGCCTTCGGGGTTCTGTCCGATGTCGATTGCGGCTATCCGCTCATGCTCAGTGAAATGACCATTCTCACCGCGCTGCGCACCGGCGCGACGTCGGCCCTTGCCGGACGCTATCTGGCGCCCGCCGGCGCCAAAACCATGGCGATCATCGGCAACGGCGCCCAATCGGAATTCCAGGCGTTGGGGTTCAAGGCGCTCACCGGCATCGACACCGTCCGCCTCTACGATATCGATCCGGTGGCGACTGAGAAATGCCTGCGCAATCTCGCGGGAATGGGCCTCACGCTGGTCGCGTGCCGGTCGGCCGAGGAGGCGGTGGAGGGGGCCGAAATCATCACCACCGTCACGGCGGACAAGAACTGCAACACCATCCTCACCGACAACCTGGTCGGGCAGGGCGTGCACATCAACGCCGTCGGCGGCGATTGCCCCGGCAAAACCGAATTGCATCGGGATATTCTTCTGAAATCCGATATTTTTGTCGAATACCCCGAACAGACGCGTATCGAGGGGGAAATCCAGCAGTTGCCCAAGGATTACCCGGTCAAGGAATTGTGGCGCGTCATCGCCGGTCTCGAACCCGGGCGGAGCAACCGCCGGCAAATCACGCTGTTCGATTCCGTGGGTTTTGCCATCGAGGATTTTTCGGCTTTGCGGTTTGTGTATGACAGGCTTCAGGAAACCCGCATGTTTGAAGAACTGGATCTCCTGGCTGACCGCGACGAACCGCGGGACCTCTTCGGCATGTTGCTGAGGAAAGAAGCCGCCATGAGACAAGGATAAACGCTTGCATCCCGGTCGCGCCTGTGCGTACGTGAGCTGAAGGAGAAACCGCTCCGCCACTGACCTGCTTGGGGAACTGCCGCAATGGACATCTCACTGCTTTGGATACCGGCGGGTCTTGTCGCCGCCGCGGCGCAAACCGGGCGCAACGCCGCTCAGGCCGGGTTGACCAAAACTCTCGGACCGGTTGGAGCGGCGCATATCCGGTTTTTGTATGCGCTGCCGTTTCCGGCGGTCATTCTGCCCATCCTGTTAATCGTGCTCGGTGAAAGCCTGCCGTCACCGGGTGGGCGCTACTGGATGTTTCTGCTGCTCGGTTCGGTGTTGCAGATATCGGCCATGGTGTTGATGCTGTGGGCCATGGACAAGCGCTCGTTCTCCGTTGTCACCGCCTTGACGAAAACCGAACCGGTGCAGGTGGCGCTGTTCGCCGCCGTGTTTCTTTCCGAGCATTTTCCGCCTGTTGTCTGGTGTGCCATTTGCCTGGCTACTGCCGGTGTTGTCATCACGGTTCTGCGCCCGTCGAAAAAACAGGAAGGCCCGGTCCCGGGCCTGTTGTCGCGCACCTTGGTGATCGGCGCCGGAGTGGCCTCCGGGGCATGCTTCGCCTTGTGTTCGCTGTGCCTGCAGATTGCCGTCCGGGATTTGACGGGGCATTCGCCGGTCGTGCAATCCACAACCACCCTCGTGCTGAACCTGGCTGCCCAAACGATCATTCTCATCGTTCTCATGTCGCTTTTCGACAAGTCCGCGCTGATCGGCGGTTTGAAGGTGTGGAAATCGTCGCTCGGAGTCGGGTTTCTCGGGGCGGTGGCGTCATTTTTCTGGTTTTTCGCCTTTGCCTTGGCGTCCGCCGCCAATGTGCGCACCCTCGGGCTCATCGAGGTGCTGATGGCGTATTTCGCCTCGCGCAGCCTGTTGCACCAGAACACCACCCGGCGGGAAATTCTCGGCATGGCGATGATTGTGGTGGGGGTTCTCCTGTTGCTGTGGCGGCATGTGTTCACGCCATAGATGGAACGCGCCGCCGTTGAGGGAGTTTTCACACTTCCCGGCTATAGTTTGAGTGAGACGTGTCGTTTCAACTCAAGGGATGTCATGAAGAAAACCGTTTCTTTGGCTGTTGGTGTGCTGTGGCTGTTCGGGTGCGGCGTGCTTCCCGTTTCAGCGCAGCAGAGTTATTCCGCCTGTATCGACGCCATCGTCCCCCAAGCGGCCAAAGCCGGGCTGCCGGCGGACATGGTGCGCCGGACACTGAAAGGTGTGGAGCCGGACATGTCGATTCTCGAATTGATGGACGCCCAGCCCGAATTCAAGACGCCCATCTGGGATTATCTCGCGAGCCTGGCCGACGATGAGCGCGTCGATGACGGCAAGGCGATGCTGAAAAAATGGGGCAAAGTGTTTCAGGGTGTGGAGAAGCGGTTCACTGTCAGCCGGTTCGTCGTCGCCGCCGTGTGGGGCGTCGAGTCCGACTTCGGCGACTCCATGGGAACGCGGCAGTTGATTCAGTCGCTCGCCACCACGTCATGCTACGGCCGCCGGCGGGACTATTTCCGCAAGGAGCTGATTGCCGCCCTCACCATCGTCCACAACGGCGACATGGCGTCCGACGAAATGTACGGCTCCTGGGCCGGGGCGTTCGGGCACACCCAGTTCATGCCGTCGACCTTCCAGCGCCTGGCGGTGGATATGGACGGCGACGGACGCCGCGACATCATGAATTCGGTGCCCGACGCCTTGGGCTCGACCGCCAACTTCCTGCGCAAAGCCGGCTGGAACAATGCTCTGCCGTGGGGATACGAGGTGCGTATCACCCCATCGTTCAACCCGGCGCTGGCCGGGCGGAAAGCCAAGCGCCCGCTGCACGAGTGGCGGGCCATGGGCGTGACGCATATCGACGGCTCGGCCCTCAAGGGCGACTACAGCGCCGCCGTTCTGCTGCCCGCCGGGAAAGGCGGCCCTGCCTTCCTGGTGACAAAAAACTTTGACGCCCTTTACAGTTACAACGCGGCGGAATCCTACGCCCTCGCCATCGGCGTGCTCAGTGACCGCCTTCAGGGCAAACCCGGCATCCGCGCACCGTGGCCGACGGATGACCCGCCGCTCTCCCGCGCACAACGCCGGGAACTGCAGCGCCTGTTGACCTTCCGCGGCTATGACGTGGGGGAAATCGACGGCAAAATCGGCGCCAAAACCCGCGCCGCCATCAAGGAGATCGAGCGCCAATTGGGCATGCCGCAGCGGGGCCGCGCCGGCGGCAAGGTGCTTGACGCCCTGCGGTGACATGCGGTTTCCCGCGCCGCGAAATAACGCACCGCTCCGCCCGATGGTGTCGCGGAGGGTGGCGGCATGGGATGTCAGCCGGGGGACTTCCTTCACGCTCTCTCAGCTTTTTCGAAGACTGTATTCGAGATACCGAACAATCCCGGTTCTGCGGGAGCGCAGTTTGGTGAACCCATACACCGGACGTGCCGTCGGCTTTGGCAGCTGCACCGGGACCCGCACCAACACCTCAAAACATAGTCCTCAACCCTTGGGAGAAGTCAAAAATATGCAATAAAAGCCCAAGAACCAACGCCAAAAGATGCCAAATCAGCCATCCCTTGGCAACCCAAATCATAAACGCCGCGATGGGCACCGCAATACCGACTACTCTTATTGCGATTCGCGTCCAGCTTGCCGTGTAGGGAACGGGTTTGGTCAGCCATCCGCCGATGAGCGCCGCCATCGCCGCAAAGAGAGCGCCTTCCACTGCAAGAGTCGAAATGAACAACAAATTCGCGGCCGCGACATAGGGAACGAGCTTGAAACCGGCCGATGACTCGTACGAGAAGGACCAAAACGGCATGTTGGCGGGAACAAGCACAACTGCGGGGCCGATAATCGCCAAGCCCCATCTTTTCCAACCGCGCAACAACGGTTGTGCCAGTGCAAGACTCGCGGCCAGTGCAAAAAAATAGGCGGCCACTAGATCGCTCAAGGGCAGATAATAAAAAAGGTGTTCGGGTTGATAATCCGGACTCAGCCAATCGCTGTGGAAACTTAGTATCGGAAACCAATACGCCGGTATGATCAAGTGATGCACATAGAAAAACACCGGCAAATATATCAGGAACCGCAGGAACGTCCTGACACCCTTGTCACCTTCGGGAAACCGGGTCCGGAGTGCTTCCTCGTGCTTTTCCGTTTTCGCCTTCATCCACCCGGTTGCGAGGGGTTCGTCGCGCTTTTCCGTTTCCTCAGTCATCCGCAATGTATCCCATTTTGTGTGTTGCAACCTGATCGCCCGAAGCAAAACAGGCAACTGAAGTCATTGTCCGCTTGAGTGTCCCGTGATGCCTCCGGAACATGAACAACCGGGTTCACAACATCCCAGGCTCGACCTTTTTCCTGAAAGCCGCCGGAGCTGATTCTCCCTGGTGAAACGTTCCTGAAAGGCTTGTCCAAATGAGTTTGACACGGTTGTTTTTTACATCTTTCAAGCTGATGTTGAGCTGTCGCGCAACAGGTCAAAGTTGTCATACTTTCTTCTTGCGTCGTCTGCAGTGAAATTCCGAGGCTGTGTATGGAACGAGACGTCAAATGGATGGCCAGTGTTCGGTGTTATTGTTATAATTGCCATAGCGTTTCACCTTGTTGCTTTATCTCAGTCCGCGCGCGGGATGAGGATTTCTGAGAAAGTAGGGGCTATGGGGATCTCTGCACCATCGAGGTTCCCAATATGGCCCTTTGCAGTCACTATTATTTCTGATAACCTCTTGCTCATCCGCGCTGAGCCACAGAAAATACAGGCAGCGGTCCATTGTTGGAATGACTGATCCCAGACATTGCGATGGATCACGGGAATCATTGGGGCAGCGTTCCCATGCCCGAACCCAATAGGGCACCGGAAATCCAATTATCTTGCATATTGCGCCGGGATGTCCGAGATTGCCTGCCAATACGTACCAGAACGCGGCGTCTTCATACGTTTCCGCTTGAAGAGCTTTTTCCCCCCTCTGAAACAAAGGTTCGGCGATCCACAGGGCAGTCGGCGTAGCCGCATGGCGGTTGTCATACCACCTGTTGTAACAAAGAAAAGCCGTCGCCACACACAGGAAAAGCAGAACACAGCCGAGGAAAAACCGTAACCATGTCGATTCCACGCAACCGTCTATGAACATGTCCAAACGCTTTTGAATATCAACCTGGTTAACCATCGTGTCCGTCCGATTCAATATCGTCCCGATTCCGTGATACCCGCAAACAAGTGCTTTGCTGAAAAGTCTACAGCGGATTTTCGATTTTGCATCCAATTCTTTTGGATACACTGCGCCGTTTTTTGTACCGGGATGAAGTGAACACCCCTCTGTTACAGGCGGCATTCGCCGGAACCACCAGCAGAGCAGTTTCCTGAAGCGGCATTCCTCCTCAGTGTGGAAAAACACACCCCTGCGCAATTCGCCGGTGCATAACCCGGCCCTCGCGGCAGAAAGCCGATAATCCACGCTCAAAAGAGAGTTACAGGTTTACAGGATATAAACCGTGCAAACCTCCTATCGGGTATCCTTCACCGGGAGCCCGGGCCGCTCCGCCGGCTCATCCCCTGCGGAAAGCCGGGGACAGCGCCGTCGGGATGATTTTGCTCAGCAGATAGCCGTAGGGGCCGAGCGCCAGCAGCGCCATGGCCACCTTCACCGAGTAATCCCCGAGCGCCAGTGTCGCCCACGGCAGGGATTCACAGGTGTCAGCGACACCGAAGGAGGCGAAGATGCCGGAGATGTCGATGCCGACAAAGGGCAGGGCGCCGCAGTAGAAAGCCAGGAAGAAGAACACGACGGTATCGATGGCCGAGGCGATGAACGAGGAGACGAACGGCGGCATCCACCACACCTTCTGGTTCATGCGGGCGAAAATGGTGATGTCGGTGAGCTGCGAGCACAAAAACGCCATGCCCGACGCCAAGGCGATGCGCGGCGTCGACAGATAGACGGAAATCAGCACGCCGGCGATGAAACCGACATAGGCGACGCGCCGGGTATAGGCCGGGCCGAACCGCCGGTTGGAGAGGTCACTCACCAGAAACACAAACGGATAGGTGAAGGCGCCCCATGTCAGCACCTGGTCGAGGCCGCCGAACTCCACCGGGTATTGCACCAGAATATTGGAGGAAACGACCATGACAATCATCACCAGAACAGCGATGACGAAATCCTTCTTTTCGACGGCGGGACGTTCGGAAACCTGGGGCACGGCGTCATTCCTTTCTCGGCTGGATGCGATGCACAACAAAAGGGCGGCACTGCTGCCACCCTGGGGACGTCACGGGTTCGGACGATTCGCGCTCACGCGGCCTCGCCGCGCTTTTTCTCGATTTCGCGCTTGATGGCCAGCGCGCCGGCGGACAGATGGAGCGGCGACGCCTTCTCCAGAAACTTGTCCAGCCCGCCGCGATGCTCGACGGAACGCAGCGCCGCCGCGGCCACGCGAAGACGGAAGGAACGTTCCAGAACATCCGAACGCAGGGTGACGATGCACAGATTCGGCAGGAACCGGCGCTTGGTTTTACGGTTGGAGTGGCTGACCAGGTTTCCGGTCAGGACCGCTTTTCCGGTCAGTTCGCAACGACGGGACATGGTACTTTCCTGTTGATTTCACTACACGATATTGGCCCGCAACCCGCACGGCCGGGGCAACACGAAGAAACTCCGTTGAAAGCGCAGGCTATAAGCAAAATTGCTCCGCTCGTCAACAACCGACCGGGCCATTAACGAAATTTATTCGATTTTGTGATAGTTGACGGGAAGTTAATCGTGTGAGTTCGCGTAACGGGTGAGTAATGGTGTACAGTAGCGTACTGCGTAGTTTTCGTCGCGTTGGGATTATCGGAAATACAGACGGCTCAAGGTATTTCGGTGCCGGAAAGAAGCAGAGGAGGCCCCTTGCGGGAATTCTGCTGGGAGCGGGAGTGGCGCTCCTTCCGGGACTGAACGGACCGATTCACGCCGCGGAATTGAAAATCCATTATGATGTGTCGTTCAGCGCCCTGGTTGTCGGCGAGGCAACGCTCACAGCCGACATTCAACCCGCCCGCTACAGCATCAAGGGCGGCATGGCGTTCATCGGCCTGGCCGGATTGATCACCGACGTCAAGGCAAGCGGCGCGGCCAACGGCCGGCACGGCGGGAACTCCGTCCATCCGGCCAATTTCGTGGTCAATTCCCGCTCCAGCTGGGGTGAACGCACCATCCGCATGAGCATGGCACAGGGCAATGTTTCGTCGGTGAGCATCATCCCGCCGCTGGTGACCGGCGCCGGCAGCATTCCCGTGTCATCCAGAGACAAACGCGCGGTCGTCGACCCCCTGAGCGCCCTGATGATGCCCACGGCCAAAGGGGTGGACCCGTTGGATAAAGACAATTGCAACCGTTCCCTGCAGGTATTTGACGGCGGCACGCGCATGACCAT
>JAISTL010000236.1 GCA_031272615.1 Methylobacteriaceae bacterium
CCGACACCGACGCCGTCTGCGACGCCGACGCGTTCTCCGACGCCGACACCAACCCCGTCTCCGACGCCGACCCCGACGCCGACGCCTTCACCGACGCCGACCCCGACTCCGTCTGCGACGCCGACACCGTCTCCGACCCCGACACGTTCACCGTCTCCGACGCCGACCCCGTCTCCGACGCCGACACCCACGCGGACGCCGACACCGTCTCCGACGCCGACACCCACACCGACGCCGACGCCGTCTCCGACACCCACACGGACGCCGACACCCACACCGACGCCAACGCCGACACCGACGCCGTCTCCAACACCGACGCCGTCTCCGACACCTTCGCCGACTCCGTCACCCACGCCGTCTCCGACTCCGTCAGCGACTCCGACGCCGACGCCGTCCCCGACGCCGACGCCGTCTCCGACGCCGTCCCCGACACCGGAATGGACACCGACCGCGACGCCGACGCCGGCACCGACGCCGACCGCGACTCCGACGCCGACCGCGACGCCGACGCCGACCGCGACGCCGCCTGCCGCGCTTGACTGCACATTCGACATTGGTAGCGCCCACTACCAGCAGAAGTTCGGCAATCTCAACAGCGTGTGCTGCGGATACTGGGTGTGTCCGGATGAACCCGATGACTGGGACTATTACTATGGAGGCGCCGGGTGCTACAGCTTCGCCAGCAATCAGCTCGGTTTCTCGCTGGCCCAGGCCGTGGCAAATTGTACCAGCGTGACGCCGTGGGTGCCGCAATGATATTTCGTCCCGATGCCGGAAACGCTGCGTGCGTCCGGCATTGGGATGATAATCGGCGAACGCGGCCGCGGTTTGGTTCCACGCCGGGTTTCCCGGTAATCTATCCTGCGGTTCATGTAAAATTCATGCACATATCCATATGATGCTATGGTTCGCATGAGAACGAGGTTGAGTATATGAACCGCGCAAAGCCCGGAACGATGACAGTTTGGTTCCGTTGTCAAAACACCTTGCGGTCGTTTTATCGATCGGACTCCGGATCGACGACTATTGAAGCCGCGCTCGGAATCTGGATACTGATGATGATCTACAGCGCCGCCAACGAAATCGGCGCCATGGTTGATGCCTCGAGGAAATTCGATCAACTCGGTTATGCCGTCGGAGACATGGTTTCCCGTCAGAGCACGCTGGAATACACCGAGCTGAACAAGTGGATGCGCGCCGCGATTTCGACGATCATGTTTCCCCACAAAGTCGGCGATGCCGACGCGCCGGAGACGGATCCGCCGGGAATTCCGGGAAGTTTCCGCATCCGCATTTCCTATTTCATGAAGGTGCCGACCGGCGGCAGCGATCCGGCTTCGGGCGGGTCTCACATGTGTTGGAGCTACGCCTACAACCGCAATACGTTGGAAGACGGTTACCCGGAATACCCGGAAAACCCGTCGATTTCGAATTTTACCCTTCCTGTCGGGTTTGAGTTGGAGGAGTTCTCCACCGCCGGGTTGCCCGTCGGGTTTTTGTATGTCGAAACCGAGTGGGAGTATCGATCCGTCGTGCGGTTTTCCCTGGCGCCGACGATGACCTTCCGTTACAAGCACCACTTCTTCCAAAGAGACGGTATTTATGTCTCTTACCACGTGCCGAACGGGTTCCCGGTGTCGACGGATACGAGCAATCTCATTGAGGTCAATTATCCGTGGGGCGGAGGCGGCATGGCGGTTCCGACAGTTCCGGGTGCGCCCGCCGGACCGGCCGGATGTCCGGTATCCCAAAGCAGCTGACCGACGCTGAAAAAAGCTGGCGCCCGGCGGGGAGAACACTGCGATGCATATTTCCGTTGCCGTTGTCGGCGCGGGCCCGGCGGGGCTGATGTCTGCCGAACGCCTTGCAGCGAACGGCATTGCCGTCGCCATATTTGAACGGACCAAAACCCCGGCCCGCAAGTTCCTGCGGGCGGGAATCGGCGGTTTGAATCTGACGCATTCGGAAGACATGGAGTCGTTCCTCACCCGGTACGACGTCTCGTCGCCGCTGCTGCTCGATGCGGTGCGCGGCTTTACGCCGCAGGACCTGCGGGACTGGTGCGGATCTTTGGGGGTGCCAACCTTCATCGGCAGCAGCGGGCGGGTGTTTCCTGAGTGCATGAAAGCCTCGCCGCTGCTGCGCGCGTTGCGGGCGAGGCTTGAGAACAACGGCGTTGAGTTCGTGACGCATCATCGCTGGCAAGGGTGGAGCGACAGCGGCGCGTTGCTGTTCGAGACGCCCGACGGTCAGCGGGCGGTGCGGCCGCGGGCTACGCTGCTGGCGCTGGGCGGCGCGAGCTGGCCGGGGCTCGGCAGTGACGGCGGCTGGGTGGCCGCCCTGGAACAGCGCGGCGTTGCGGTGACGCCGCTGAAGCCCGCCAATATGGGTGTGCACGTGGCGTGGTCAGAGGTGTTCCGGGCCCGCTTCGAGGGAACACCGGTGAAATCCGCCGTGTTTCATTATGACGGCGCCGCCCGCAAAGGTGAAGCTGTGGTCACCCGTTACGGCCTGCTGGGCCCACCGGTATACGGTTTCGCCTCGCGGATTCGCCGGGCTTTGGAGCGGGGAGAGCACCCGGTGCTGACGATTGACGGCAAGCCCGACATGGACGCCGACACGCTCGCGGTGCGGTTGGCGGGCGGGCGCCGCGGGGACTCCCTCAGTGAGCGGTTGCGTCGTACCGCGCATCTTTCCCCGGTGATTGCCGGGCTGATGCGCGAAGCGACGGGCAACCGGCTGCCCACCGACGCGCCTGGGCTTGCCGCTCTCATCAAACGCATTCCGCTCGCTGTAACCGGTACCGAAGGGTTGGAGAAGGCCATTTCCACCGCGGGCGGCATCGCCATGGATGAACTCAATGACGGATTCATGCTGAAAAAGCTGCCCGGCGTGTTTGCCGCCGGGGAAATGCTGGATTGGGACGCGCCGCCCGGCGGATATCTGCTGCAGGCGTGTTTTTCCACCGCGGTCGCCGCTGCCGAAGGGGTGCGTGAGTGGCTGGCGCGCGGCGGAACGGCCGGTTGACGTTAGGCCGCTTCGCCGAATTCCCGTTCAATCCGGTCGACAATCGGGTCGGAGGAAAAGCGCACCGGGTCAATCGCCGGGAGATTGTGCTCGTTGGTGAGCCGGCGCAGATAGGTCAGCGCTTCCTTTTCCTCCAGGTGCTGGGTGTTGACCGACAGGCCGACGCAGCGGATGGCCGGGTTGGTGACGCGGCCCATGACGGTCACCAGGTGGATGACGTCGGAAATGGACGGAATCGGCGCGGTGACGCCGCGCATATTGCGCCGGGTGGGTTCATGGCACACCACAAAGGCATCGGGCTGGACGCCGTGCAGCAGGCCGAGAGTCACGGCGGCGAAGGACGGATGGAACAGCGAGCCCTGACCTTCCACGACGTCCCAGTGGTCCGGGTCCGCCGACGGGGTGAGCCATTCGGCGGCGCCGGAGATGAAATCCCCGACAACGGCGTCCATGGCAATGCCCCTTCCGGAAATGAAAATGCCGGTCTGCCCGGTGGCCAGAAAATCCGCCTTGAATCCGCGGCCGCGCATGGCCCGCTCCAGAGACAGGGCGGTATACTTCTTGCCGACGGAACAATCGGTGCCCACGGTGAGCAGGCGGCGCCCGGCGCGCACCGCGCCCTTGCCGGTGGCAAAGGTGCGGTCTGAATGGCGCACGTCATGGAGGTTGACGCCCTTCGCACGGGCGGCTTCGGCGATTTCCGGAACCGAACCGAGGCGGACGTGCAGACCCGAGGCGATATGCATGCCGGCGTTGATGGCCTCGATAATCACCGGAATCCATGTCGGCGCCAGAAAACCGCCGGCGTTGGCAACGGCGACCACCAGGGTTTTCGCGCCTTTTTCCCTGGCCTGACCGATGGTGAGGTCCGGCGCGCCGACATCGGCCTGGCAGCCGGGCAGTCGAAACTGGCCGACACACCATTCCGGCCGCCAATAATACAGGCCGTCGGCGACCTTGGCCGCCAGTTGGTCGTGCACGTCACCGAGGAAAAGAAGATAGGGGCGTTCAAGTTCCATGACCGTAAGAATCCCGTGGAAAGCGCGCCTTTGCGCGCGAAACGGCCTCCCCTTTGCGCCTTTTCCCGGTGTGAATCAATGCTACGTAAGTCCGAGACAAGCGAGGAATCGTCGGATAACAGGGATTATTGCCTTGACGCAGCGGGCACGGGAATCAAAAAACCGCCCGGAGGCGGTTTGAAAGGGAAGGTAATGGTGGAGCCAGACGGAATCGAACCGACGACCTCTTGAATGCCATTCAAGCGCTCTCCCAACTGAGCTATGACCCCTCATCCATTACATGCGCCGCCGTTCTATAACGGGGTTCAACAAAAAACTCAAGTGTCTTCATCATCTTTCAGGCTGCCGCCGTCAATAAATCCGCTGACGTCCTCGTCGCCTTCCTCTTCGTCCTCGAGGAAGGTGTCGTCGTCATCCCCGCTCTCGTCCACATCGACGTCGATATCGTCGATATTGACATCCTGCATCGGGTCCGCCACGGATTCGGCCGCGGCGACGTCATCGAGGGATACGGTTTCCTCCCCGCCAAGCGTCATGGGAAGATCCCCGACATCCACCTCGTCTTCCAGCACGTGCGGCTCCGAAATCACATAGACGTGGCCGCACTTGGGGCAGACGATAGGGTCGCGATTGAGGTCGTAAAACTTCGCATCGCAATGCTTGCACTGACGTTTGATTCCGAGTTCTGGTCTGGCCACCGCGAAACCCTTCATGTGTTGGCATGGAACAGAGCGCTGGTTAATCGGCTTGTTGCGCTCTTGTCAAATAAAATCTGATGAACGGCTGAAAATAGCATCCACCGACATTTAAATGTGTTCTCAGCGCGTTTTTTGCTATAGGCGAAGCACTTGTTTCCGACGCGTGCCTTCGTGTCGCAAAATCATGCAAAAACAAGGAGACTTCAGTGTCCGCCACCGATTCACCCGTTCCCGCCGCTTCGCGCCCCGGCTCCCGGCTCCATGGAACGATTCGCGTTCCCGGCGACAAGTCGGTTTCCCACCGGGCGTTGATTCTCGGCCTTCTCGCCATCGGTGAGACCCGTATCGACGGGTTGCTGGAGGGTGACGACGTTTTGCACACGGCGCGGGCCTGCGTGGCTCTGGGGGCGTCGGTGGAACGCCTCGGTGAAGGCTCCTGGCGGGTGCGCGGCGCCGGGCTCGGCGGCCTTGTCGAACCGGTGGAAACACTGGATTTCGGCAACGCCGGAACGGGCACGCGGCTGATGATGGGAGTTGCCGGAAGCCACCCGATCACCGTGACCTTCGACGGCGACGAGTCCCTGCGCAAACGGCCGATGCGGCGCATTCTCGACCCGTTGCGGCTGATGGGAACCCGGGTGCTGAACGAGGCCGAAGGCGGACGGCTGCCGGTGACCCTGCGCGGGCCCGACGCCGCCATTCCCGTCACCTATACGCTGCCGACTCCCTCGGCGCAGGTCAAATCGGCGGTTTTGCTCGCCGGCTTGAATTCACCGGGTGTGACAACGGTCATCGAACCGCAGCCGACGCGGGACCACACCGAACGCCTGCTGCGGTTGTTCGGCGCCGATGTGTCCACCGCGCCCCATCCCGGGGGCGGCAACGCCGTTTCGGTGCAGGGCTTCCCGGCTCTGCGCGGCACGTCAGTGACGGTGCCGTCGGACCCGTCCTCGGCGGCGTTCCCGCTGGTGGCGGCGCTGATTGTCCCCGGCTCGGATGTCGTCATCGAAAACGTCATGATGAACCCGACGCGCACCGGCCTGCTGACAACGTTGCGGGAAATGGGCGCGGACATCACCCCGGAAAACCCCAGGGACGAGGGGGGCGAAGCCGTGGCCGACCTCCACGTGCGCTCGAGCGGGCTCAAGGGTGTGGAGGTTCCCGCCGGGCGCGCGCCGTCAATGATAGACGAATACCCGATTCTGGCGGTGGCGGCGGCGTTCGCCGAAGGCCGAACGGTTCTGCGCGGCCTGCATGAGCTCAGGGTCAAGGAATCGGACCGGTTGGCGGCGATTGCCGCCGGCCTGAAGGAAGCCGGCGTGCCGTATACGGTTGCGGGCGATGACTTGACGATTGAAGGCGGGGGCGGCAGGGCGCCGGGCGGCGGCGGCGTGATTCGTACCCACATGGACCATCGCATCGCCATGGCGTTTCTGATATTGGGGCTGGCGGCGCAAAACGGCGCGCGCATCGACGATTCATCGATGATTGCCACCAGTTTCCCCAACTTTATCTCCCTGATGCGGGAACTCGGCGCGGACATTTCGGGATGAGCGGTTTCAGCCGACGGAAAGAGTTAGACCATGATTATTGCCATTGACGGGCCGGCGGCGGCCGGAAAAGGAACGTTGGCGCGAAAGCTGGCCGACCATTACGGGCTTCCGTATCTCGACACCGGAACGTTGTACCGGGCGGTGGCGCGGACGGTGCTGGATGCAGGGGAATCGCCGCAGAACGAGGCCGCCGCCTGCCGGGCCGCGCAAACGCTGGATGCCGGTTCGCTCGATGACCCGCGCCTCAGGGAAGACGAGACCGGCAAGGCGGCGTCGGTGGTCTCGGCCTATCCGGGGGTGCGCCGGGCTTTGCTCGAGTTTCAGCGCTCCTTTGCCCACGCCCCGGAAGGCGCGGTGCTGGACGGGCGTGATATCGGCACCGTGATTGCGCCCGACGCCGACATCAAGTTTTTCGTCACCGCATCGCCGGAGGTGCGGGCGCTGCGGCGTCAGCTGGAATATCGCGGGCGCGGACTCGACGTGCCGCTGGAGCAGGTGTTGGAAGATGTGCGCCGCCGCGACGAACGGGACGCCACCCGCGCCGAGGCGCCGCTGAAGGCGGCGCCTGACGCCCTGGTGGTGGACACCAGCGAGCTCAACGCCGAAGAGGTGTTCAAGGCGGCGGTGCAGCGGATTGAACGTCTGCGCGGCTGCCACGGGTAGAACGTCGAATTGGCGGGTGCGGGTGAACTGTGCTACCGTATCGCGACAGGGATGCCGAGGGATGACCGGGGCTTCCCGCAACAACAGGAAAGACCATGGCCGGAACCATCACAACCATCGCGCTTGTCGCACACGACCAGAAGAAGGACGAAATGGCGGATTTTGTCGCCACCCACCTGGAGGCCTTCGCCGGGTATACGCTGTTTGCCACCGGAACCACGGGAAAGCGCATCATGGAACGTTGCCCGGAGTTGAAGGTGACTCGGCTGAAAAGCGGACCGCTGGGCGGCGACCAGCAAATCGGCTCCATGATCGCCGACCGCAAAATCGACGCGCTGATCTTTTTTGTCGATCCGCTGTCGCCGCTGCCCCATGACGTGGATGTCAAGGCCTTGACGCGACTGGCGGAGGTTTACGATATTCCCATGGCGCTCAACCGCGCCACCGCCGATTACATGATGACGGCGTTCAAGCTGGCCTGAAGTTCATCCGCCTGTTTTCACAAGGCACCGAGGGAGTCCGGGCATGAGCGTGAAACGGTTCACCCTGCCGATAATGGTGCTGACGGCGCTGATGCTGGCCGGCTGCTCGGGTTTGCCGTTCTTTTTCAGAAGTTACACCGTCGAGGTCGTCACCAGCGCCGATGCGGCGCGGACCGCTCAGCTGGTGTCAAGCTATCGGGCGGAAAAGGGGCTCGGCGCGGTGCGCGAAGACGCGGCGCTGAACCAGGTCGCCGCCGCGTGGGCGCGGCGTCAGGCGGCGGCGGGGGACATTTTCCATGGGGATTTCAGTGCCCGCATGGCGAAAACCGATGTGTCCGGGGCTGTGGAAAACCTCGCCGCCGGAGTGGCGGGCCCGGAGCAGGCGCTGAAAGTGTGGCGGGAATCCGCCGAACACAATCGCAATATGCTGCGCCCGGATATGACGCGGGTGGGTGTGGCCTATGCGCGCAGTCCGCAATCCCGCTACAAACACTACTGGGTGATGGTGCTGGGGAAATAGCGGGACTCATCCCATTGTATAGGTGCGCGGCGCCGGGTTTTTTGCTAACCCGCCGGGCGGGTTGTTGGTAGCCGTTGGGGAGGGGCCATGTCCAAAGTCGTTGTCGCGTTCCGCCATGTCGAATACGAGGATCTCGGCGTGTGGGAGCCGGTGTTTCGTGATGCCGGATACGAGATTCGCTATTTCGAAGCCGGACTGGGCGGAATCGAAAGCATGGACGTCGTTTCCCCGGACATTCTGGTGATTCTCGGCGGGCCCATCGGCGTTCACGACAGCCACATGTTTCCCTTTATCCCCAAGGAAATCGAGCACATCCGCGAGCGCATCGCCGTCGGGCGGCCGACTCTCGGCAGCTGCCTCGGATCGCAGTTCATCGCCGCGGCGCTGGGCGCCAATGTGTACAAGGCGCCGCAGAAGGAAATGGGCTATCGCAAACTCAAACTCACCGGAGAAGGGCTGATGAGCCCGATCCGGCATTTTGCCGATTTGCCGGTGCTGGAATGGCACACCGACATGTCCGATGTGCCCGTTGGGGCGCGCCTGCTGGCATCGTCCGATATCTGCGCGACTCAGGGCTTCGCCCTCGGCAATCATGTGCTGGCGGTGCAGTTCCATCCGGAAGCGGTGTATCCGGGCCTGGAGCGCTGGATCATCAGCGGGTTCCAGGATTTGAACGAATACGGCATCGATGTCGTCCGCTTCCGGGAACAGGCGAAGACTCTGGCGTCGCGACTCACGGCGGCGTCTCAGGCCATGCTGTCCGAATGGCTGGAGCGGCTGGAACGGGGCGCCATCGTGTTCCCCTACGCGCCCCAGACCCTTTCGAGAACCGCCAGCCAGTTTTTGTAAGCCAGCTTTTCCAGTGTGGGTTCATCGTAGCCGTGGGCGCGCATGGCGGCGAGGAGCTTCTGTACGCCGGTGACATCGCCGATGGATTCGGGAATGGTGGCGCCGTCAAAGTCCGACCCCATGCCGACGTGGTCAACGCCCATGTGCTCGATCATGTAATCGAAATGGCGGATGACCTGTTCCAGCGAGGTGGCGGGGTTGGTTTCTCCGTCCTCCCGCAGGAAGGACGTGCTGAAATTGATGCCGACCATGCCCTTGCTGTCACGGATGGCGTCGAGCTGCCGGTCAGTGAGGTTGCGGGAGGAGGCGCACACGGCGTGGGCGTTGGAATGGCTGGCGACCAGCGGTGAATCGCTGAGCGCGGCGATGTCCCAGAAGCCCTTCTCGTTGAGGTGCGACAGATCGAGCATGATTTTCAGCTCGTTGCAACGGCGTACCAGCGCCTTGCCGGCGTCGGTGAGACCGGGGCCGGTATCGGGAGAGGACGGGAAGGCGAAGGGGACGCCCTCGGCGAAGATGGTCGGGCGGCTCCAGACCGGCCCGAGGGAGCGCAGACCCGCGGCATACAGCACATCGAGGAACTCCAGGTCCGGGTCAACGGCGTCGGCGCCCTCCATGTGGAACACGGCGGCGATTTTCCCTTCCTCCTTGGCTTTCAGAATATCGGCGACGGATTTGACAATGGCGAACCGTCCGGCATGGGTACGCTCGATCCGCAGCAGAAGGGAGACTTCCCTGAGGATGAATTTCTGCGAATAGTCCAGGTCCAGCGCCGGAGGCAGCGGGTGCCGGTAGGGCGCCTTGCGCATGGTGTGGACCGCTTTGCCGTCGTCCGGTTTTTCCGGCGGCGACACGTAGAGAGCGAAGAACCCGCCGAGGAAATTGCCGGCCTTGATGCGCGGCTCATCCAGATGACCGCCGGGCCACGGATGGAAGAAGCTCTCAACGGGGTCGGGGACGCCGTCCTGGCGCAGGATTCGCAGCAAAACATCATTGTGGCCGTCAAAGACGGGATATTGTTTTTGTTGTTGTTCAGTCATTTCAGGCTATCCTTCAGTTGTGCTCCTGAAGCCCTCACTGGCATCGATCAGGGCTTTCGTATAGGCGCTGGCAACAGTTCCCGAAATCAGCGCCGGGACATCGGTTTCTTCCACCATGCGCGCCTCCCGCAACACCAGAAGCCGCGTACACAGATGGGCGACAACGGCAAGGTTGTGGCTGACGAGAATGTACGTCAGCCCGGCGGCGGCACGGATATCGTCGAGCAGATTGAGGATTTCCGCCTGCACCGAGGCATCCAGCGCCGAGGTGGGCTCATCGAGCAGCAGCACCTTGGGCTTGAGGATCAGCGCCCGCGCAATGGCAATGCGTTGGCGCTGCCCGCCGGACAGCTGATGCGGATAGCGGAAACGGAAGGCGGGGGTGAGGCCGACTTCAAGCAGCGCGCGGGTGACCCGGCCGTCGACGTCATCGGTAACGCCCTGGATGGCCAGGGGTTCGGACAGCACCCGGTCCACCGTGTGGCGCGGGTGCAGAGACCCGTAAGGGTCCTGGAACACCATCTGGACCTTGCGGTAAAAGGATTTGGGCCGCGGGTCGCGTACCGGTTCGCCATTTATGGCGATGGAGCCGGCGGAAATGGGCGCCAGGCCGCAGATGGCCCGCAAAATCGTCGATTTGCCCGAACCGGATTCCCCCACGAGACCGAAGGCTTCGCCGGCGGCGACATGAAAGGATACGTCGTCAACGGCGTTCACCTGCTGTCGCCCGGAGCCGTAGGTTACGCGAAGGTTTTTAATGGTTATCATCGTTATCCGGCCGGTTCGGGAAACAGCGCATGACCGTCGCGCGTGACTCAGGGGCTTTTCGTTATCACGATTGTTATGACGATAAAACGAAAAAATCGGCGAACCCGGCAATGAAACAGGGCAATCCCAAGGCGCGTCCGATTCTTCAAAGGCTTCGGGAATTTCCGCGGGGAGAGGCGCGTCAAAGTCTTCCGGCACCCGCAGTTTTCCGGCCAAAACGCCGAGGCGTTTCTTCCGACGGGTGGTTTGCGCCGCGGCCGGCATCGCCATCGTGCCGCCGGCGTCGGTGCGGAAGGTTTCTCCCGCCGCGGCACGTTTGACCAGCTTAACCCGCAGGATCGTTGCAATTCGCCGCAAACGAAAGCATGTGTCTCCGGCAACGAGCGATCTGATAGACATCATCAAGCAACTGGCCACTACCGTATAGGAAAGCTGAAGTTCTCTCCCTCACACCGGATATGGTTCAGTTCCATTGAAAACGCTTTATATCTGCATAACCAACGACGTATACGCCGAAAGTGCTCTGTCACCGGTAACGAGTCGCATCGGTTCGGAAATAGCCTGTGCCAGAAGCATATGATCGAAGGGGTCATTGTGATGACGCGGCAGAGTCGCCAGCACCTCCGCATGGGCAGCAAGAAGTGGAAGTTCAAGAAATCCACTGATTTGTGCAGCACGCCGCAGTTCCAGCACGTCAGAGTTAAGCTTTCCAATGCGAATCTTTATGGCGGCTTCCCAAAATGATACAGCGCTGACGAACACATTGGTGTCATCGGCAAGCAACAACTCCGCCACGGGCTTGATACGTGGTGAACCGGAAAAAGCCCATAGCATGGCGTTCGTATCAAGGAGCAACCTCATTCTGTGTCTGTTCCTTCAAAGGCATTGAGAATGTCGTCGGGAAGAGGGGCGTCAAAGTCTTCCGGCACCCGCAGTTTACCGGCTAAAACGCCAAGGCGTTTTTTCGGTTGAGTGTCTTGCACGGCAACCAACGCAACCTCAGCGCGACCGTAACTGCCGATATGGATGGTTTCTCCAGCTTTCGCGCGTTTGACCAATTTGGAAAGAGAACTCTTTGCTTGGTGAATCGGTATGATGTCCATCGTTTTCTTCCTTGCCGAGTTGTTTAGGCGTAACTTAGTCCAGACTTAGCTAAAATTCAAGCGAAATCGTCAACACCCGCGCAGTGTCCCGCGGCCGGAGGCGGTTCCAATGATTAACAAACATGGTTAATCAAGCGTAAACCACGCGGAACCGTTACGCCGCCCACTGCGGATCGCGCTGCAGCACCGGCAGGGGTTTGACGTCGCATTTCAGGCTGGGCAGGCAGCGATAGAGGCCGCGGGTATAGGGGTGTTTGGCGTTGTCGAGGTTGCAGGCGTCCACTTCCTCCAGCACCTTGCCGGCGTACATCACCAGCACGCGGTTGCAGAAGGAGGAAACCAGCGGCAGATCGTGGGAGATGAAAATCAGCCCCATGCCGCGTTCGGACACCAGTTCGTCGAGGATGCGCAGCACTTCCGCCTGAACGGTGACGTCCAGCGCCGAGGTCGGTTCGTCGGCGATGAGCAGGTCAGGGTTGGTCACCAGCATCATGGCGATCATGGCGCGCTGGCCCATGCCGCCCGACACCTCATGGGGGTAGAGGTCATACACCCGCTGCGGGTCATGGATGCGCACCGCCTCCAGCATGGCGAGGGCGTGGTCGCGGCTTTCTTTGGCGCCCGCACGGTTGTGGGCCTGGTAGGCCTCGACGATTTGCGCGCCGATGGTCATGATGGGGTTGAGGGAATACTTCGGGTCCTGCATCACCATGGCGATGCGCTTGCCGCGGATATCCCGCAGTTTGCGGCGGCTGGCCCTCAGCAGGTCAATGCCGTCGAACACCAGCCGGTCGGCGGTCATGGTGCCGGGGGGCGGGGTGAGGCCGAGGATGGCGCGGCCGGTCTGGGATTTGCCGGAGCCGGATTCGCCGACAATGCCGAGGCGTTCGCGCCCCAGGGTGAAGGACATGTTGCGCACCGCCTCGACATCGCCGGACTGCATGCGGAAACACACATTCATGTTTTCGACTTCGAGAAGCGGGCGGGGAGTGTCGGTCATGGTTGTCCTCCACCCTCAGTTCCGCGCCGACTTGGGGTCGAGCACGTCGCGCAGGCCGTCGCCCAGCAGGTTGAAGCCGAGGCTGACAACGCAGATGGCCAGCCCCGCCGAGGTGATGATCCACGGATAATCGCGCATCTGGTCTTTGGCGGCGGAGACCATGGTGCCCCATTCGGGTGTCGGCGGCTGGGCGCCGATGCCGAGAAAACCGAGCCCGGCAACGACAATGATGATGCCCGCCATGTCCAGAGTGACGCGGACAATCACCGAGGAAAGACACAGGGGAATGATGTGCCCGAAAATGATGCGCAGCGATGACGCGCCCTGCAGGCGGATGGCGGCGATATAATCGTTGTTGCGGATGGTCAGGGTTTCCGCCCGGGCAATACGGGCGTAGGCGGGCCAGGCGGTGACCGATATGGCAAAAATGGCGTTTTCCAGCCCCGGGCCGCGGGCGCCGACCAGCGCCATCGCCAGCACCAGGCGGGGGAAGGCGAGGAACACGTCGGTGATGCGCATGAACACGGCGTCGACAATGCCGCCGTAATAGCCGGAAAACGTGCCGATGAGCAGGCCGATGGGGGTTGTGATGATGGCGACGATGAAAATCGCCATCAGGGTGAAGCGCGAGCCGTTAATCAGCCGGGAAAAGACGTCGAACCCCTGGATGTCGGTGCCGAGCCAGTTCTGGGCGGAGGGCGGCAGCAGACGCGCCGTCTGCAGACCCAAGGTGCGTTCCGGGTCATAGGGAGCGATCCACGGCGCGAACACGGCGCACAACACCAGCATCAGGACGATAGCGAGGCCGAACATGGCGGACGGATTGCGGGAAAACGCCAGCCAGCCGCGATAATAGCGGCCGAGCCGCGCCTGCCGGCGGGACTGGGGCTCGGAGGTGAGCAGCCATTCGCGCCAGGAAACGGGTGAGGGGAGAGAAGCGGAAGGTGTACTCATGACGTGTGTTCTCTCTCTTTGCGTCAGCGGGTCCGCGGGTCGTAGACGCGGTAGAGCACGTCAGACAACAGGTTGATGAACAGAAAGACGATGCCGACCAGAAGAGTCGCGCCCAATGCCGCGTCCATGTCGGTATTCATCAGCGAGCTGGTGAGATACTGCCCGAGGCCCGGCCAGGCGAACACCATCTCGGTCAGAACCGACCCCTCCAGCAGACTTCCGTAGGACAGGGCGACCACGGTGATCAGCGGCACGAAGGCGTTTCTCAGCGCGTGCCGCCAGATGATGCGCGCCTCGGATAAACCCTTGACCCGCGCCGTGGTGATGTATTCCTGCGAGAGTTCGTTGAGCATGAACGAGCGGGTCATGCGGCTGATATAGGCCATGGAAAAGTAGCCGAGCAGCGCCGCCGGCAACAGGATATGCCGGCAGGCGTCAAAAAACACATCCCATTGGCCGGTGCGGGCGGCGTCGAACAGCACCAGCCCGGTCTCGGATTCAAAGGTGTATTGGTAGGCGATATCCAGGCGGCCGGGGCCGGGCAGCCAATCCAAATAGGCGTAGAAAATCAGGAGCCCCATCAGACCGAGCCAGAAGATGGGTACCGAATAGCCGATGAGGCCGATGACGCGCGACAGCTGGTCGACCCAGGTACCGCGGCGCACGGCCGCCAGGACGCCGAGGGGAATCCCCAGCAGAACACCGATCAGGGTGCCGATGGTGGCGAGCTCAAAGGTTGCCGGGAACACCCGCTTCAGATCGTCGAACACCTGATTCTGGGTAAAGCGCGATTTGCCGAAATCCCCCGTCGCCAGCCGCGAGGCATAGGTGGCGAACTGGACATACATCGGTTTGTCCAGGCCCATCTCCTTGTAGACGCGGTCATAGGTCGCCTGGGAGGCCTTGTCGCCGACCACGGCCAGAACCGGGTCGGTGGGCACATAACGAGCGATGGAGAAGGTGAACACCGTCAATCCGAACAGCGTGATGACCGCAACGGCGGCGGTTTTCACGATTGCGGTCACGAGCCGCCGGAACGCGAGCCAGCGCATTCCGGCGGTGGTATATGACGATGAGTCACTCATGGTACTGACTTGGCCGACCGGCGGGTTACTTGGTCACCTTCTTGAGGTTGTTGGATTCGGTGGACGGGCCGACGATGAAGCCCTTCACACCGGCCCGGGACGCCCACGCCTCGATGTCCTGATACAGGAAGATGAACGGCCCTTCGGCGTTCACACCCTTCTGCAACTGGTGATACATCTCGAGCCGCTTGGCGCCGTCGCGCTCCAGGCTGGAAGCCTTGGTGAGCTTGTTCATCTCGTCGGGGACAGCCCAGGCGTTGCGCCAAGCCAGAGGTTTGTCGGTGGCGTCGTCGGAATTGTCGACGTTGATGGCGAAGGTGGACGCGTTGGTTTGCGGATCCTGATAGTCGGCGCCCCAACGGCCGATGTAAATGTCATGCTGGCGGGCACGGTATTTGGTGAGGGTCTGCTTGCTGTCGCCGGGGATGATTACCAGCTTGACGCCGCCTTTGTCGAAGGTCTGCTGGATGGCCTGGGCCACGTTCATGGTGGTGGGAGCGTTGCTGGTGTCCATGGAGACTTCGAAGCCGTCCTTGAGACCGGCCTTTTCCAGCAGGCCCTTGGCCTTGTCGACATCGAGGGAATAGGGCGCGTCATCCAGGGCGCCCATCATGCCCTGGGGCAGGAAGTATTGCAGTTTCTTGCCGCGGTGCTTGATCAGGGTCGCCTCGATGGCGTCGTAGTCGATGAGGTACTTCATCGCCTCGCGCACTTCAGGCTTGGCGAGCGTCGCGTTCTTCTGGTTGAGGCCGAGATAGTAGACGGCGGATTTCGGGCCGGTCTCGATGGTGATGTCCTTGTTGGAGCTGATGGCGTCCAAAGCCGTGGCATCGAGATTGCGGGCGATGTCGAGGTCGCCTTTTTCCAGCATCATGCGCTGGGCGGAGATTTCCTTGATGTGCCGGTACATGACGCGCTTCAGCGGCGTCGGCTCGGCGTAGTTGTCGTTACGCTCGAGAATCAGCACCTCGTTGGCTTTCCACTGCGTGATTTTATAGGCGCCGGAACCGGCATAGTTGGTTTTCAGCCACTCATGACCGAAATCGCCGTCTTTTTCGTGTTCCAGGGCGACCTTTTTGTCAACCACGGCGGCGACCGTCGACGTCAGGCAGTTCAGCACGAAGGTCGGCGCATAGGATTGATCCATGGTGAAGGTGAATTCCAGCGGGCCGGTCTGCTTGATGGTGTCCTTGACGTTGTCGGCGGAAATACCGAACTGGTTGATGATGAAGGCCGGCTCCTGGTTGAGAATGATGGCGCGCTGCAGCGAGAACACCACGTCCTCGGCGGTGAGCGGATTGCCGGAGGCGAATTTCTTGCCGTCGCGGATTTTGAAGGTGATGGTCTTGCCGTCGTCCGAGACCGTCCAGCTTTCCGCTACCTCGCCGTAGAGCTGGGTCGGGTCTTTCGGCGGATAGTTGATGATGCGCTCATAGCTGTTGCCGATGGCTTCACTGGCGGAGAACTCGAACACCTGTGCCGGGTCCAGGGTAATGATATCGTCGATCTGCTGACCGATGACCAGGGTATCGGCGGGGGTGTCGGCAAGGACCGGGGCCAGGGAAGCGGCCAGGGCTAGTCCGGCGACGGAGGCAAAGAGTTGAAATTTCTTCATGAGTATCCCCTGTTGATGCGTAGTGGGTCCATAGTAACAAGAGCTTGTGATGCGGCATCCCAAAGCTCGGGAGAGCGGTTAATCTGCCAAAAGTACATTATACTTTTGTAAGGGGTCACTCTTAAGGAGGTTTTTCAAGGATGACAAGCCCAACTTAAGAGTGAGTGCGGTAAACGGCGGGAATTCCGGCCCGCCGCCCCGGTTATTGCTTTTGTTTGACGACAACATTCGCTTCACGGAACATTTCCGCCGCCGTCCGGAATTCCTCTTCGGGCATGGAGGTGGTGCCGTTGCCCACCCACACTTCGGAAATGCCCGCCTGGATCAGTGAGCGCGCGCACGAGGAACAGGGATAATGGGTCACGGCCACCAGACAGCCGTCGGTGGCGACTCCGTGCCGGGCGGCAAAGGCGATGATGTTCTGTTCGGCATGACTGGCGAACAGGTATTTGCGCGGGCGCTCGAAACGGTCGGGGGTGTCGGAGACGCCGATGGGCGGGCCGTTGAAGGCGGTGCCGCGCACGGCGTACATTTTATCCAGCAGAACCGCGCCGACCTTGGTTTCGTCCTTGCTTTTCTTCGCAACCGTGGCGGCGATGTCGAGGGCGTAATCAAACCAGTCCACTGTATCTGCTCCTGTTTGGCGTTCAAAGGGGCGGCAACGCTGTTTTGTATATCATCGTTCCCTGAAGGGAAAGAGAGAATCTGTGTTGTCAAGGTTTACGCGTTCCGGTGTTTGACGCCCCGAGCATCCCTTCCAGCGCCCGTTCAATCAACGCGAGGTCCTGCGGGCGTTCCAGACGATGGCTGCCGTCGGCGACGAAGGTGAGTTCGGCGGGGTCCTGGGCGCAGTGCTCGAAGAGCTCCTGCGCCGTTTGCCACGGAACACTGGTATCTTCCTTGCCCTGGATGATGTGAATCGGCGCGCCGAGAATGAGCGGCTCCCGGTATAACAGATGAGTGCGCCCGTCCTCGATGAGCGTAAGGCCGATGGTGAAGCGCGTGTCGGACTCGGGTTCCGGTATTTCCAGCACTTTTTCGCGCAGCAGTTTTTCCTGATAGGTGGGCGGCAGGGCTTGCCACAGCAGGCGTTCGGTGAAATTCACCGCCGGGGCCAGGGTGACGAGACCGGTAACGCGAACGGCCGGGTCCGCCCGAAGCGCTTGGGCCGCCAGCAACACCATCCAGCCGCCCAGCGACGAGCCGATGAGCAGAACATGTTTCTCGCCGGCGCTGCGGATGACGGCCAGAGCCTCCTCCAGCCAGCGGCTGATGGTGGCGTCTTCAAACCGCCCGCTGCTGTCACCGTGCCCGGAGTAATCGAAGCGCAGCAATCCGAGGCCGTTCCGTTCGGCCCAGCCGTCCAGCGCCTCGGCCTTGACGGAGTGCATGGACGAGCGGAAACCGTGGAACCACACAACAAGGGGGGCGTTTTCAGCATTCGCTTTTCGCGCCGGGCGCTGAATCACGGCGATATGCCGGGTTTGGCTTCCCGTCCCGATGGTGAGCGTGAAGGAGCGGAGCGGGGCCGGTGGGGTCTCGAGGGTCACGATGCGCATCTCCTGAAGGTTTTTGACGAATGGTAAGGTTTAATTCAAAAAACGGTGATATTGCTTTCCGCAACGGGATTCAACCGCAAAACAACGGGCCGGAGTTTGGAACCGCGGACCATGAGGGTCCGCCGGACGGTCGCGATGCATGAAGGACATGATGGCACTTGAGACAACCGCACAATCGTTTTCTCTCCCGCCGGTGATTCCGGACGGGCCGTCGCTGGCCGGCAAAACCGTTTTGCAGATTATTCCCGAGCTGGAGGCGGGTGGTGCGGAACGCACAACCGTGGATATCGCAGAGGCGTTGGCGCAACAGGGCGCCTGTGCTCTGGTGGCCAGCGAGGGCGGGCGCCTGGTCGGAGAGTTGCAGGCGCGGGGCGGCTCGTGGATTCCGTTTCCGGCGGCGACGAAAAACCCGTTCCGCATGGTGTATAACATCCGCAAACTGGTACAGATTTGCCAGAGAGAGCGGGTCGATCTGCTGCACGCCCGCTCACGCGCTCCGGCATGGGTGGCGCTGGCGGCGGCCCGGTTGTTGCATATTCCCTTCATCACCACCTACCACGGCAGTTATTCGGCCGGTTCATCCATAAAAAACCTCTATAATTCCGTCATGGCCCGGGGAGATGTGGTCATCGCCAATTCCCGATATACGGCGGATCTGATCCGCAAGGCCCACCCCGCCTCCGGCAACAGAATCGCGGTGATTTACCGCGGAACCGATCTCTCCGAGTTTTCTCTCGAAAAGGTCGGGTCTGAGCGGATTGACGCCGTGCGCAAGGCGTGGGGCGTCTCTTTGGGAGAGCGCGTGGTGCTGCTGGCGGCGCGACTCACCGGCTGGAAGGGGCAGAAGGTGTTGATCGAGGCGGCGGCCCAGCTGAAAAACAAGCCGTGGCTCGGCAATATCGTGTTTGTTCTGGCGGGGGACGCCCAAGGGCGTTCGGGGTATGTGAAAGAGCTGGAAAAACTGATTGTGAATCGCGGTTTGCGCGGAACCGTGCGGCTGGTCGGGCATTGTGCGGACATGCCGGCGGCGTTTCTGGCGTCGGCGGCGGTTGTGGTGCCGTCCACCGAACCGGAGGCCTTCGGGCGCTCCGCCGTGGAGGCGCAGGCGCTGGGCATCCCGGTGGTTGTCAGCGATTTGGGGGCGGTGCCCGAAACCGTTCTGGCGCCGCCCGACGTGCCGCGGGAGCAGCGCACCGGCTGGCGGGTTCCGGCGGGGGATGCCGGAGCGCTGGCGGACGTGCTGGTGGAGGTGTTGTCGCTGCAGGCCAGCGCCGCTTCGGCCCTTTCCCAGCGGGCGCGGCTGCATGTGGAACAGCATTTCTCGCTGCGCGGGATGGTCGAGCAAACAATAAATGTTTATGAAAGGGTATTAATTTCGCCGGAAATGCGTAGAACCAGTTGACACTAATGGAAAAAATGCTTCATTCTGAATCGAGCGCAACAGAAGAAGGGTTGATTCCCGAAATGCGTTGAGACGATCAATCAAGAGAAAAGGAGAAGAACCATTCGCCGACCCATGAGAACTACACCGGTTCCCCAGAAGGAGGGACCTCGTGCGAATCGCGATATCCGCGGCGTTCGCGAAGTTCAGCTCATTGATCAGGACGGCCAGAATCGGGGGGTTATGGCGTTTTTCGATGCGCTTGCCCTGGCCGAGGAAGCCGGGCTGGACCTGGTGGAAATCGCGCCCAATGCCGTGCCGCCCGTATGCAAAATTCTCGATTACGGGAAGCACCGGTTCAGCGAGCAGAAAAAGGCCGCTGAAGCGCGCAAGAAGCAGAAAACCGTCGATATCAAGGAAATCAAGCTGCGTCCCGGTATCGATGACCATGATTATGAAGTGAAAAAGAAAGCCATGCTGCGGTTCCTCGGCGACGGCGACAAGGTCAAGGTGACCTTGCGGTTTCGCGGACGCGAGATTGCCCACCAAGAGCTGGGCATGAAAATCCTGAGTCGCGTCAAGGAGGAGACAGTGGATATCGCCAAGGTGGAGAGCGAGCCGACTCTGGAAGGCAAGCAGATGACGATGGTTCTGGCCCCGAAATAGCAACTGGATAAAGGAATGTGATGTCCCGGTCCCTGATTCTGATTCCGGCGCGCCTTGCCTCGACGCGCCTGCCCAACAAGCCGTTGGCCGATATCCACGGTGAGGCGATGATTGTTCATGTGTGGAGACGCGCCAGGGAGGCCGGCATCGGCCCGGTGGTGGTGGCCGCCGATTCACGGGAGATTGTCGACGCCGTCAAGGCCGCCGGCGGCGAAGCGGTGCTGACCGACCCGAACCACCCTTCCGGGTCGGACCGTATCTTCGAGGCGCTGCAAACTGTTGACGCCGCCGGGCAGTATGAGTTCATCATCAACGTGCAGGGCGATTTGCCGACCATAGACCCGAGAATCGTGGCTGTGTCGGTGATGCCGCTGCAACTCGATTCGAGGGTGGATATCGCCACTCTCGGGGTCGAAATCACCCGCAAGGAAGACCGCACCAACCCCAACGTGGTGAAAATCGTCGGCACGGAAATCGTGCCGCGGCACCTGAGGGCGTTCTATTTCACCCGGGCCACCGCGCCCTGGGGCGACGGGCCGCTCTATCACCATATCGGCCTCTACGCCTATCGCCGCGAGGCTTTGGAACGGTTCGTCCATCTGCCGCCGTCGCCGCTGGAGAAACGCGAACGTCTGGAACAGCTGCGGGCGCTGGAAGCGGGCATGCGCATCGACGCGCGGATTGTCGATGATGTGCCGCTCGGGGTCGATACCGCCGACGACCTGGAACGTGCCCGCGAACTGCTGGCGCCGCGGTGATCCCATCCGGTAAAATCCGGTTTGCAAATCCCGGCGGATTTCAGTAATACCACCGCTCGTTGCGTGACGGGCGGTGTTTTTTGCCGGTGGGGATGTCGCGCCGGAAGCGGGAGTTGAAAAGAATGACGGAAAAAGTGATTGCATTCCAGGGGGAGATGGGGGCCAACTCCCATATCGCCTGCCGGGACGTTTATCCGGATTGGACGCCGCTGCCCTGCGCGACCTTCGAGGATGCTTTTTTCGCCGTCGCCGAGGGGCAGGCGGAACTCGCCATGATTCCCATCGAGAACTCCCTGGCCGGCCGGGTGGCCGACATCCATGTGCTGCTGCCGACCTCCGGGCTCTACATCATCGGCGAATACTTCCTGCCGGTGCACTTTCAGCTGATGGGCATCGACAGCGCCCATCTCGGCACGGTCAAGGATGTCTACTCCCATATCCACGCCCTCGGGCAGTGCCGCAAAATCATCCGCAAGCTCGGCCTCAACGCCCATGTCGCCGGCGACACCGCCGGGGCGGCGCGGGAAATCGCCCAGTGGGGGGACCCGACCAAGGCGGCGCTGGCGCCGAAACTGGCGGCGTCGGTTTATGGCCTCAAGATTTTGGCCGAGGATGTGGAAGACGCCTCCCACAACACCACACGGTTCGTCATGCTGTCCAAGAACCCGCAATGGCCGCCCTTGGACAACGGGCCGATCGTCACCAGTTTCATCTTCCGGGTCCGCAACCTGCCGGCGGCGCTTTACAAGGCGCTGGGCGGTTTTGCCACCAACGGCATCAACATGACCAAGCTGGAAAGCTACATGCTGGGCGGGCAGTTCACCGCCACCCAGTTTTACGCCGAGGTGGACGGGCATCCGGAACAGCCGGCCGTCAAGCGCGCGTTGGATGAACTCTCGTTCTTTTCCAAGGAAATGAGCATTCTCGGCGTTTACCGGGAAAGCCCGTTCCGCAAGACGGTGCGCGCCCCGGCGGAATAGCGGCGCATGTCGCGGGTCATAAGGCACAGTTGGAAAAGCGCGGCGGGATGAGCCCTTCGCAGCCGCCGCCGCTGCGCGCTCACTTTCCGGCGATGAAGGCGCGGATCAGGTGGTGGGCAATAGCCACCGATGGCGGGCCGGAGAGGCCAGGAAGTTCGCGGTTCAGCAGTTTTCCAGCCTCCTCGCGGCTGAACCAGCGCACGGAGACCAGTTCGTCATCGTGGCGCTGGATGGTGTTGCTCACCGCCTCGGCAAAACAGCCGATCATGATCTGGTTGGGGTTCGGCCACGGCTGGCTGGCGAAATAACTGACGGACTCCACGTCTATCCCCGATTCCTCCCACACCTCGCGGCGCACCGCCGCCTCGATGGTTTCCCCGCTTTCGAGGAAGCCGGCGAGGCAGGAATAACGCCCGGTTTCAAAACTGCGGTTGGAGCCGAGAAGGCAGGCGTCGCCGCGCTTGACCAGCATGATCACTACCGGGTCGACCCGCGGAAAATACTGGAGGCGGCAGGCCGGGCAATCCCGCCGGTAGCCGCCGTTCTGCGGGTCAAGCGGGGTCGCGCAGGCCGGGCAGAAGCGGGTGGAGGCGTGCCAGCGCTCCAGGGCGCGGGCCAGGCCGACTAGGGTGTATTCCTCGGGCGGCAGAAAGGCGTCGATGGCCGCCTTGCGGATGGGAATGGCGCGGATATCGCCCGCAGCCTTGAAGGGGGCGAGCGCCGGCGTATCAAAACCGGAGGCAAAAACCGGGAAAGTCTTGTAGACCCCCAGAAAAATGTCGGGCGGGGGGCCGTTCGGTTCGAGTTGCCGCAAAACGGCGGCAGGAAACAGGGCGGTGGGTGTTTCGCGGAAGTCGAACACCGGGTCGCCGTTTTCAAACAGCAGAATGCGCGCGTCGGGGTTTTGCCAGGCGGCGGAAACGGCGGCGCCGTCCCGGGCGTCGGCGCGCCGGTCAAGACAATCCGAAATATATCCGAGCATCGTGATGGGGGTTCCGTTGCAGAAGGGGAAGGAATGAGGAAAGACTGCGAGTCGCGCACTTATACAACCGGAAAACGGCCGCACGCAAATTTAATCTTTTTTTAGCGTTGCCGGCTTGCGTTTCCCGGTTTGAACCGTCATATAAGGGCGGGAGGTCGGCGGAGGACGTGTCACTCGCCAACCGGGTCAGGTCCGGAAGGAAGCAGCCCTAACGAGAACGAGCGGGTCTCCGTCCGGCCTCTCCTGACATCAGCGCCGGGTCTTTCGCCGCCGGGTCTCGACAGATTGCCCCGAAGGCGGCTTTGGCGCGCGTCCCCGAAGGGAGCCGAGGCATTCATGGCGGAAACCGGGTTTGATTTTGCACCGGAGAGCGGTACACAGCCGGCCGACCAGGGAGGGCTGTTCCCGGACTCCGCGTTGCCGGTTGCGGATGCGCCCGCGCCCTTCGTCTCCTACAATGTTCTCGCCCGCAAATACCGGCCGGCGGTGTTTGAAGACCTGATCGGCCAGGACGCCATGGTGCGGACCCTGAAGAACGCCTTCGACAGCGGCCGCATTCCCCAGGCATGGATTTTGACCGGCGTGCGCGGCATCGGCAAGACGACGACGGCGCGGATTCTCGCCCGCGGCCTCAATTACCAGAAGGCCGACGGCAGCAGCGGCGGGCCGACGGTGCACATGCCGGAGTTCGGCATCCACTGCAAGGCGATTCTCGAATCCCGCCATATGGATGTCATTGAAATCGACGCCGCGTCGTTCACCGGAGTCGACGACATCCGCGAGATTACCGATAACGTGCGCTATATGCCGGCGACGGCGCGCTTCAAGGTGTACATCATCGACGAAGTGCACATGTTGTCGAAAAACGCCTTCAACGCCTTTTTAAAGACCCTTGAAGAACCGCCGCCGCACGCCAAGTTCATCATGGCGACGACGGATATCCAGAAGGTTCCCGTCACGGTGCTGTCGCGTTGCCAGCGGTTTGACCTGCGCCGGGTGGAGGGCGAAAAAATCATCGCCCATCTGGCGCGCATCTGTGAGGCGGAGCGGGTCAAG
>JAISTL010000238.1 GCA_031272615.1 Methylobacteriaceae bacterium
TTCACGGCCTCCGTCGTCTGATACACGTCCTCCAGGGGGATAAAGTCGTGAAAAAGATGCCCCTGCTCGGATTTTGCCCCGAGTCCGCCCGCAACATAGACGCGGAAACCCTTTTTGCCGTCTTTGACGCTGGCGATGAAGCCCAGATCGTTGAACTTGGCGTGGGCGGTATCTGTGTCGGAATTGGAGAAGGAGATTTTGAATTTCCGCGGCAACACCCAGGAATCTCCTTGGGCAATCAAACGGCTGGTCAGGGAGAACACGTAAGGACCCGGGTCGAACACCTCATCGGGCGCGATACCGGCGTCGGCGGAGAGCAGGATGTTGCGCACCGTGTTGCCGCCGCCGCCCCGGGTGGAGAGGCCCGCCGCCGCCAACTGACGCATGACGCCGACGACATTCTCCAGTTTGATGTCATGGAGCTGAAACTCCTGCCGTGTTGTCACATGAACGAACGGGCCGTTCTGCTCTTTGGAGATGCGGGCGATGGTTCTGAGCTGTTGCGGCGTGACGGCGCCGCCCGGCGTGCGGATGCGAAGCATATACGTGCCTTCTTCGCGCTGTTCATAGCAGCCGAAGGGGACGCGCCGCGCCTTGAGAGCGGCTTCATCCAGCGTTCCCTGTTGAAAGGCCGTGATGAATCCCTCCAACTCATCGAGTTCGGAAAGGAAATTGTCCGGGATTTTATAAAACATCAGTTTTCTCCGACAACGACCATGTCCTGTTCTTTCACTCCGCCGCCGACGGTGAACGCCTTGACGGCGGCTTCCGGTTTTTCAAGGGACACGATGACGTAACTCAAGGCGGGGTCCACCAGCAGGCGGATATCTTCGTCCGACATGCGCGCCGGGGTTTCCGGATGGGAGTGATAAACTCCCGCGAGACGAAAACCCTCGGCGCGAAACGTGCGCAGCACCGCAAACTGTTCCGCAGGCAGCAGACTGAAATGCTCAGGCGACGCATCCGCATTGGTCATGGGGTGAATGCGGGAGACCAGCCCGTTTTTTTCTCCGAGGTATCCACAGGCCTCATCGGGAAGGTCCCGCCGGGCATGAGCGATCATCTCGTGAAGGACAGCTTCCGTAATTCGCAGCATCATGGCGCTCCCTTCGGGCTGAAATCGCAGACAGCCGGTTCCTCGTCTCTCAGTTCCACAAGGGACGGAGTCTTCCCGCAAATGGGGCAGCGTGGATTACGTTTGACCGATATCTTGCGGAAAGTCATATCCAGCGCGTCGAAAGTGAGAACCGTGTTGGTGAGCAGGGTTCCCGCTCCGGTCAGGAATTTCAGCGTTTCGGCGGCCTGGATGGTGCCGAGCATACCGGCGATTGCGCCCAGAACACCGGCCTCAGCGCAGGTCGGCACAACTCCCTTGGGCGGTGGCGTGGGAAATACACAGCGATAACAGGCGGTTTCATGGGGAATGACGGTCATGGTCTGGCCGTTGAAGCGAAGGATTCCACCGTGGGAAAACGGTTTGCGTTCGAAAACACAGGCATCATTGATCAGATACTTGGCGGGAAAGGAATCGGTGCCGTCGACAACAAAATCGTAGTTGCGGATGATGGCGGCGGCGTTCTCCGCCGTGAGGAATTCCTCATGGGGAACGACCGTGACATCCGGATTGAGTTCGGCGATTTTCCGTGCTGCCGACACTACCTTGGGTTTGCCCACATCCGGCGTGAAATGGATGATCTGCCGCTGCAGATTGGAGAGGTCAACCACATCGGCATCGGCGATGCCGATGACGCCGACACCCGCCGCCGCCAGATACAATGCCACCGGAGACCCCAGGCCTCCGACGCCGACAATGAGAACCCTGCCTTTGGCCAGTTTTTGCTGGCCCTTGATACCGATATCCTTCAGCAGAATGTGGCGGCTGTACCGGCTGAGTCTTTCCTCGGTAAATTCCATGACTTTCTCCTTTTCACCCGCCGGCGATGGCGGCAAAACCGCGTTCCAAGTCTTCCTTGAGGTCTTCGATGTCTTCGATGCCGACCGAAAGACGCAGCAGCTCTCCGGTGACGCCCATCTTCACCTTTTCCTCCTCGGAGAAGTTGTGAAAAATGGTGGAGGAGGGATGGATAATCAGGGTTTTGTTGTCGTGGATGTTTGTCGCGCGGCGGATGACGGTGAGCGCGTCCTGAAAGGCAAAACACTGCTCGGCGTTGGCCAGGGACAAGGTCAGAATCCCCCCGAAGCCCTTATGGAAAAGCTTTTTCGCGGTCGGGTAGGATGCACTCTGTTCCAGTCCGGGGTAGTTGACCGCTTTGACTTCACCGCGCCCCAGCAGGAATTCGGCCAGCTTCAGCGCATGGGTCGTCGAGCGATCAACCCGCAGAGCGAGAGTCTCAAGCCCGAGCAGTTGCAGCCAGGCGTTATGCGCGCCGAGGCAGGCGCCCAGATTTTGGAACACCTCCCGGCGCAGCGTCGCGATAAAGGCCAACGGGCCGAAGCGTTTGGCGGAGTCTTTCAACCGGCGCGAGCGTTTCCAGTCAAACAGGCCGTTGTCGAGAATGACGCCGCCGATGGACGTCGCTCCGCCGGAAATATATTTTGTCGACGAGATGACCTCGATATCGACGCCGAAGTCTTTGGATTTGAAGAGATAGGGCGTCGTCGCCGTGCCGTCGAGAACCACGGGAACGCCCTTCGCATGGGCAAGTGAAACAATGGCTTCGACATCGGGCACTTCCAGTTGCGGGTTGGAAATGCTCTCGAAAAACACGGCGCAGGTCTCGTCGTCAATGGCGGCTTCAAGGGCTTGCAAATCCAGGATATCCAGCGATTTGACCGTCAACCCCCACGGCCCGAGAGTTGTGGTGATCAAGGCGCGGGTATTGCCGAAGAGAAACCGCGGCACAACCACATTGGCGCCGGAGAAGCCCAATGTCAGCAGGGTGTTGGAAATGGCAGCCATCCCCGATGACACGGCGACGGCCGCCCGCGCGCCGGCCAGAAGCGCCAGCCGTTCTTCGAGTTCCGCCACAGTGGGGTTGGAAATCCGACTGTACGAGTGGGCGTAAATACGCCCGTCAAACGCACGGGCGATTTCCTCCGAAGTGTTAAAATCAAAAGCCGCACTGTCATAAAGCGCGGGTCTCAGGGTGCCGTGCGGTTCTTTCGCCCGTCTTGAACCGTGGATGGATTGTGTGGCAAAACCGGTCATCTCCGTGATCCGCCGCCGAGGAAAAACAGATAATCAAGTTCGTCGCCGTCGTTGAGAACGGTCTCCGTATAACCGCCTTCGTCGACGAATTCACCATTGACCTGAACGGAGACGGCGCCCTTCAACGCAATATTGTCGGCGCTCAGCACGTCGGCAACCGAAGGTGCGGCGTCAAACGCGGTGGCGACGCCGTTCACTGTGATTTTCATGGCTTCCTTTCCTCCTTGAGATACGGAACCGCCGCCTCCGGGAAACCGGACGCGGCGGATTCCGGATGGTTATTTGACGTAAATCTGATCAAAGATGCCGCCGTCGTCGAAGTGTTCCTTCTGGGCCTTCTGCCATCCGCCGAAGACGTCGTCGATGGTGAAGGTTTCAACCTGCGGGAAGTGTTCAAGCAGCGCCTTGTCGACGACTTCCGGTTTGATGGGACGGTAATAGTGTTTGGCCGCCAAAGCTTGGCCGGTATCGGAATAGAGGTATTCGAGATAAGCGCGGGAAACCTTTTCGGTGCCGCGCTTTTTCGCAATTGTGTCCACGACCGCCACCGGCGGTTCCGCAAGGATGGTCACCGATGGAACAACAATGTCCACCTTGTCGGGGCCGAGTTCCTCGATGGAGAGGAAGGCCTCGTTTTCCCATGCCAGCAGCACGTCGCCCTGTCCGCGTTGAACGAAGGTATTGGTGGAACCGCGCGCGCCGCTGTCCAGAACGGTCACGTGTTCATAAATCTCCTTGACAAAGGCTTTGGCCTTTTCGTCGTTGCCGCCGGGTTGTCTCAGAGCGTATCCCCAAGCGGCGAGGTAGTTCCAGCGCGCTCCGCCCGAGGTTTTGGGGTTGGGCGTGATGATTTCGACGCCGGGTTTGACCAGGTCGTTCCAGTCTTTGATTCCCTTGGGATTGCCCTTACGCACGAGAAATACGATGGTTGACGTGTAGGGGGAACTGTTGTGCTCCAGTTTGGTTTGCCAGTCAGCCGGCAGAAGGTTGGCCAATTCATGAATGATATCGATATCATAAGCGAGAGCAAGCGAAACGACATCCGCTTCGAGCCCGTCAATGACGGCGCGGGCCTGTTTGGCGGACCCGCCGTGGGAAGCGCGCACGTTTACGTCTTCTCCGGCGGTCTTCTTCCAGTGTTGTTCGAAGGCGGCGTTGAACTCCTTGTAGAATTCACGGGTGGGGTCATACGAGACATTGAGAATTGTCGTCTGAGCCAAAGCGCTGTACGAAAGTCCGAAGGCAAATCCTGCGGCCAGCAGCGATGTTTTGACGGAAGAGATCATAATGGTAGCTCCATGTAATCCCGGGCAACGTTATTTATATCAAACGAATTTTTTTAATCAAACAAAATTTCCGAAATATCGATGTTTTTTTGGCGTCAATTTTCATGCCTGTGTTTCGGAGCGCCTCCGACATAGGGTTGGTGGCTCTCCGGCAGAGTCTTGACCATTCCCGCCGCCAAAGTCCTGTTGGTGACGGGGTCGATCAGCGTGAACGAACCGGTTTCAGGCTTGTCGGAAAAGCGGTCACAGGCAATCGGCTTCTGGAGAGTGATGTCCACCTCGCCGATGTCGTTCTGCTCCAACAAAGATTTGTTCGTTAAAGAGGATAGTGTTTGTACGTTGAGAACACTGCGGACCCCGGCGATACGGGCGAACACCACGGCGGTTCCCAAGTGCAGCAGATACTTGCGCTGCGGGTTGAGCGGCTCCCCGTCGAACCAGCACAGATCGGCGTTCAACCGGCGCGCGATGAACACGTCGCTGGTGGCGTCGACAATCATGTCACCGCGGGAGACATCCGCATCACGCTCGAGGCGGATGATGGCGGGGCTTCCCCTGCCGAGACCCGTCACGCGGCCGCCGGGGGCGTGAACCTCGGCAATCCGGGTGACCATGTCCCCCGGGACAATACGCACCGTCTGTCCTTCTTCCAGAGTGCCGGATTCGATTTGCCCGGCCAAACCGCGGAACGCATCGAAGGAATCACCGTTTTGCCGGACAACGTATTGCACCGGGAAGCGCAGCGAGGCCGAACGGGCGTCGTGTTCCGCCGTTTGCGGCAGGGATTCGAGAATCTCCAGCACCGAACCTCCTGTATACCAAGGCGTTCGCTCGCTTCGGCGAACAACGTTGTCTCCCTTCAAGGCTGAAATCGGTACACAACAGGTGTTTTTCAAACCCAGCTGCTCCGCCAGTTCCCGGTAGGCGCGGCCCTGCGCTTCAAACCGTTCCCGGTCGAAATCGAACAGATCCATTTTGTTGACGGCGGCGATCACCGAGCGGATTCCCAGCAGTTTGATGATGGCCGAATGGCGTCGCGTCTGGTCGAGAAGCCGCCAACGGCCGTCGCGGTTTTCGACCCTCGAGGCGTCGATGAGCAGCACCGCGGCGTCGGCGGTGGAAGCGCCGGTGAACATGTTGCGGGTGTACTGCTCGTGGCCCGGCGTGTCGGCGATGATGAAGCGGCGCACCGGCGAACGGAAATAACGATAGGCGACGTCAATGGTGATGCCCTGTTCCCGCTCGGCTTCCAGCCCGTCGGTCAGCAGAGAGAAGTCGATTTCCCCGCCCGTTGCGGCGCGTTTGTTGCGGGCCTTTTTCAACGCTTCAGCCTGGTCGTCCAATATTCCGCGGCTGTCGTAGAGCAGACGGCCGATAAAGGTGCTCTTGCCGTCATCAACGGAACCCGCGGTGATGAAACGCAGCAAATCGGGGGAAGCCATGGAATTTCTCCGGTTGCCGTTGGAGGCTCCCGAGGGACGCGCTCCGGAATTTTCTCGTTTGTCGTGTTTTCCTGTCGCGAAACCGGTGCCCGAAGTTCACCGGAAACGCCCTAGAAATAGCCCTCGCGTTTGCGCCGTTCCATCGACGATTCCGAGGTTCTGTCATCCATGCGGGTCGCGCCGCGTTCGGAGATCACAACATTGGCGGTTTCTGCCACAATGGCCTGAACGGTTTGCGCCGTACTCGCCACCGGGCAGGTGCAGCTGATATCGCCGACGGTGCGGAACCGCACGGAAACAACCTCGGTTGCCTCGTTGTCATCCGGTTGGGTGAGAAAAGTGACCGGAACGAGGAAGCCGTTGCGGCGAAACACCTCCCTGGGATGCGCATAATAGAGTTCGGGAAGGGGGATGTTCTCTTTTTCTATATACTGCCACACATCCAGCTCGGTCCAGTTCGAGAGCG
>JAISTL010000252.1 GCA_031272615.1 Methylobacteriaceae bacterium
GTCACGGAGTTGTAGCGGTTGCTGCGCGAGATTGACACCGAGGCGGCCCGCAACCTGGAATCCGTGGCGGATCAGCTGATCCGGCGCGCCATCTGGATTGTCGGCGGCGACGGCTGGGCCTATGACATCGGCTATTCCGGCGTCGACCACGTGCTGGCCAGCGGCGCCAATGTCAATATCATGGTGATGGATACGGAAGTGTATTCCAACACCGGCGGCCAGATGTCCAAGTCCACGCCGTTGGGCGCCGTGGCCAAGTTCGCCGCCGCCGGCAAGCGCGTCATCAAGAAGGACCTCGCCATGCAGGCCATCGCCTACGGGCATGTCTACGTGGCGCGCATCTCCTACGGCGCCGACCCGCAGCAGGCTCTCCAGGCGATCCGCGAAGCCGAGGCG
Source organism: Methylobacteriaceae bacterium (assembly GCA_031272615.1). Taxonomy (GTDB): domain Bacteria; phylum Pseudomonadota; class Alphaproteobacteria; order Rhizobiales; family Beijerinckiaceae; genus Hohaiivirga. The sequence continues at coordinate 397 of JAISTL010000252.1, forward strand.
TATGACGGCTCGGCGCTGATCATCTGCTACAGCCACTGCATCGCCCACGGCATCGACATGGAACAGGCGCTGCATCAGCAGCAGCTGGCGGTGAAATCCGGCCACTGGCCGCTCTACCGCTACAATCCGGCGTTGCGGGATGTCGGCAAGAACCCGTTCATTCTGGATTCGCTGAAACCCAGCGTGCCGTTGTGGGAATACCGCCAGAACGAGACGCGCTTTGTCTCGCTGCAGCGTTCCAACCCCGATCTGGCCCAGAAGCTGCTGGACGAGGCCGAGCAGGTGCGTGATTTCCGCTGGCGGATGCTGGAGGAAATGGCCGCCCAGGACGAATCACACTTCAACCCCTTCGCCGGGGCTGAGGGCGTGTGACATATTGAATCACCCGAAAGTGGGAAAAGGGGCGCTCCGGTTGCCGGAGCGCCCTTTTTTTGTTGCCGCGAACGCAGGCAGGTGACGGGTGCCGTTCCCGGCAACAACATGAAATCGTTTGAAAAATGCCACCGCTTTGAGGCCGCGAATCACCTCCGGGGTGCGAATCGGAAAATATCAAGCGGTTCCGCGGTCCGGCTGTCGTCGGGCAAAGTACCAACAGGAAATTGCGGCATGACGGGCGCCGAATCGTGATTTAACCGGGGGCTTGTGATATCACCGCGGTTAAGGAAACAGTTTGCCGAAGTCGGGTCCGACGGGCAAACGGGCGTAGGCCGCCGCAGGCGGCAAACGCTTTGCGGACGGGGGAATTATGGCGCGTTCAAATCTCAGGGATCTTGTCCCGCAGCTCAAGGGTGCCTTTGCAAGCCTCAAAACGCCCGGGGAGTATGGACGGTTTCTTGTTTATCTGTTGAGCCGATGTGACAACGCCGTCGGCTTCACCGGCGCCGGTATTTCCACCGAAAGCGGCATTCCCGATTATCGTTCGGCCGGGGCGCTGTGGGCGAAATACATGCCCGTACAATATCAGGACTTTGTCTCCAATGAGCAGGTCCGGGTTGATTCGTGGCGGCGCAAGTTCGAGCTCGATGAGCAATATGGGGATCTGAAGCCGAATACCGGCCACCTGGCCTTCGCCAACGCGGTGAAGAAAGGCAGGATGTCGGCGGTCATCACCCAGAATATCGACGGGCTGCACCAGAAAGCCGGGGTTCCCGACGACAGGGTGATTGAGCTGCACGGCAACGGCACTTATGCCACCTGCCTGTCCTGCGGCAAGCGGTATGAACTGGCGGATATCCGCGCCGATCTGGAAAAGACGGGGAAATCCCCCCGCTGTTCCGCCTGCGGCGGCATTGTCAAGGATGCCATTGTCTCGTTCGGGCAACAGATGCCGGAGGAGGCGATGCGTCGCGCCCATGACGAGACGGCGGCGTGTGACCTGTTCATTGTCGGCGGGTCTTCCCTCGTTGTGTATCCGGCAGCCGGTTTTCCTTCCATGGCAAGGCGTCGCGGCGCTGTCCTGGTGATCATCAACCGGGATCCGACGGATCAGGACGCCGATGCCGATTTTGTCATTCATGGTGAACTCGGGCCCGTTCTGGCGCCCCTTGTCAACTGTGAATTCGATGTAACGGAATTCAATACGGGATAAGTGATAATGTAAGTTGCATCTAAGACAATTTAAGACAAAATAGCCTCATTGGATGATTCGAGATACGGTGTCGTAGTAATGTCTGGCGAATTTGATTCTGGCCCTTTTGCCGCAAGGCGTCCACTGTTTACGATCAGCGCTGTGAGTGAAGAAACTCCCAAGCGCGATCCGGCCGTTGACGAGCCCGTGGACCTGTTTCAGGTCAGCGGGCGAGTGAAATGGTTTGATGTTGCCAAGGGGTTTGGCTTCATCATCCCTGACAACGGCATGCCTGATGTTCTGCTTCACGCGGCATGCCTGAAGAAATCCGGCTATACGTCGGTCAACGAAGGCGCGCGCATCGTTGTCGAGGCGGTGCGGCGCACCCGCGGTTACCAGGCCCATCGGATCGTTTCTCTGGATCCGGCGACGGCGACGCACCCGTCGGAACTGGACATGCCGCGGCTCTATGAGGTGGTGACGCCCACCAGCGCCTTGGAAAACGCCGTGGTCAAGTGGTTCAACCGCGCCCGCGGCTTCGGGTTCCTGACCCGCGGCGAGGGGACGCCGGATATTTTTGTGCACATGGAAGTGCTGCGTCGCTACGGCATCATGGAACTGAAGCCGGGGGACCAGGTTCAGGTGCGCTACGGCAGCGGTTCCAAAGGGTTGATGGCGGCGGAAGTGCGCCTGATCGGCGTGCCGCTTCCCTATTCCCATTAATCCCTGTTTCGCTTTTTATCTATGGTGATGGAAAGAGTATGGTGCTGCCATGCGCGGTACAATGATGCTTCTGGTGTTGACGATGCTGGCGGGCGCGTCTTCCGCCGCCGGCGCGATGGATATCGAATCATTGACGATTGTCACGAAGGGCGGCGGGGCCCATCTGTTCCAGGTGGAAGTGGCGCGCACCAACGAGGAGCGTTCCCAGGGGCTGATGTTCCGTGAGAAGCTGGAGCCGGACAAGGGTATGCTGTTCGAGTTCAGGCAGCCGCAGCTGGCCACCATGTGGATGAAAAACACCGTGATCTCCCTGGACATGCTGTTCATCCGCAAGAACGGTGAA
>JAISTL010000258.1 GCA_031272615.1 Methylobacteriaceae bacterium
ACGGCGGCTGGGGGGATTTCCGGCCCGACGAATGACGGGGGCCCGGAGGGCATCGAGGCCGCCCGTGGAGCATACCCGACAGAACAGGGGCACGGCAACGCATCGGCGTCAACCCCGCGGCGGATCCATGTGTCCGTTCGCCGTTATTTCAACAGCTGCTCCACCTCACGGCGAAAGGTATCCTTCAATTTCGGATCTTTCAGGGCATAGGCGACGTTGGCCAGCAGGAAGCCGATTTTGGAACCGGTGTCATAGGTGCGGCCGTGATAGTGCATGCCGTAGAATTTCTGGGTTTCGGCAAGGCGCAGCATGGCGTCGGTGAGCTGAATCTCGCCCCCCGCCCCCTGCGCCTGGTTTTCCAGCAGACCGAAGATTTCCGGCTGCAGAATGTAGCGCCCGGAAATGATGAAATTCGACGGCGCCGTCCCCTGCGGCGGCTTTTCCACCATGCCGGTGATTTCAAAGGTGTTGCCGAACTTGCTGCCGACGGAGACAATGCCGTAACGGTGGGTTTCCTCCGGGGCCACCTCTTCCACGGCGATGATGTTGTTGCCGTGTTTTTCATAGGCGTCCACCATCTGCTGCATGGAGCCGTGGCTCAGCATATCCGGCAGAATCACCGCGAAGGGTTCGTTGCCGACGATGGAACGGGCGCACCACACCGCGTGTCCGAGGCCGAGGGGGGCCTGCTGGCGGGCGAACATGGCATAACCGGCCTTGGGCAGGTCACTGCGCAAATCCTGCAGGTCCTGGGTTTTGTTACGCTCCTCGAGAATGCGCTCCAGTTCGTAGGCCTTGTCGAAGTGGTCCTCGATAACCGATTTGCCGCGCCCGGTGATGAAGATGAACTGCTCGATGCCCGCCGCCTTGGCCTCTTCGACCACGTGCTGAATCACCGGGCGATCCACCACGGTCAGCATTTCCTTGGGCATCGCCTTGGTGGCGGGAAGAAAACGGGTGCCGAGTCCGGCGACGGGAAATACAGCCTTGCGAATGGATGTCATGATGCGTGATCCTGAACGATTCGGTTTTTCTTCTTTCGCAGCGCATTGGCCGGGCCGCCGTGATTTCCTCCGCCGCCCGGCCGCGCTGACAACGGAATTTCTACCATAAGCGACGGTCGCGGACAATAACGCCGCCACCGCCGAATGCTTGCATGGTTACTTTTGCCGCCCGCGAAAACCCATGGCGAGGAGGTAAATCTCCGCCGAGTCGGCGCGACTCGCCGCGGGTTTGACATGCCGGACAGAAGCGAAATCCTGTTTGAGAGAACTCAGCAGCCCGCGCTCGGTGCCGACCTGGAACACCTTGGCCAGAAACACTCCGCCGGGAGCGAGCACATCCGCGGCGAACAGCGCCGCCGCCTCCACCAACCCCATGATGCGCAAATGATCGGTTTGTTTGTGGCCGGTGGTGTTGGGCGCCATGTCCGACAACACCACATCGGCCGGGCCGCCCAGCATCGCCTTCACCCGTTGCGGCGCGTCGTCGGCGAGAAAGTCCAGCAGTTCGAAGTGAACCCCGGGGATGGGTTGAACCGGCAGCAGATCCACCGCCGCCACCAACCCCTTTGCGTCCGGCGGTATGACACCGACCTTTGCCGCCGCCACCTGGGACCAGCCGCCCGGCGCGGCGCCGAGGTCCGCCACCCGGGCGCCGGGCTTGAGAAACCGGTATTTTTCATCGATTTCCAACAGTTTGAACGCGGCGCGGGAGCGATAGCCCAGCTTTTTCGCCCGTTCCACATAGGGGTCATTGAGCTGCCGCTGGAGCCACATCCGGGAGGACTGGCTGCGGTTGCGCGCCGTTTCGACGGTTCGTTTCAGAGCGCGGGCGCCCATTCCCGGTTTTTCTCTTTCTGCCACTGCCAGCCGGCCTTCCCTTCTGCTTCATCGCCCCGGAACGCGGCGCGTTCTTCTGCCCGTTATTCCGGAACGCGTTCCATACGTTGTCCTTGCGCATCATGCTCATCAAAATGCCTTCACGCAAGCCCCGATCGGCAATACGCAACCGTTCACAGGGGAAAGTCCGCCGGATGGCCTCGAGAATCGCGCAGCCGGCAAGAACCAGTTCCGCCCGTTCCGGGCCGATGCAGCGATGGGCCAGCCGTTCGGCGAAGCTCATCATCGCCACTTCGCCGATGACCTTTTCCACTTCATCGTTGCTCATCCACATGCCGTCGACCCGGGTGCGGTTATAGCGCGGCAAATCGAGGAAAATCCCGCCGATGGTCGTCACGGTTCCCGACGCGCCGAGCAGGTGGACGTCCCTGCCGGACATGGCCGGTCGGGCGCGATGGGCAAAGGTTTCCAGCATTTGAATGACGTCGGCGACCATCTCCTCGAACACCGTCGGTTCCAGCATGCGGCCGGCGTACCGCTCGGCCAGCGGCACAACGCCGGCGGGCAGCGAATCCCAGGCGCGGATCAACCGGCACGGGTCCTGCTCCACCGAGCCGATTTTGCCTCTCAGCCAGGCGATTTCCGTTGAGCCGCCGCCGATATCGAAGATGATGACGGAACGCGCGGTCGGGTCCACCAGGGAGGCGCAACCGGCGGTGGCCAGCCGGACTTCGGTTTTGTGAGAAATGATTTCGAGATTGAGCCCCAGTTCATGCCGTATCCGGGTGACGAACCCGGGGCCGTTCTCGGCCATTCGGCAGGCCTCGGTCGCCACCAGACGCATCCGGGTCACCTTGCGGGAGCGGATTTTACCGCGGCATACCGCCAGAGCCTCCAAGGTCCGCTCCATCGCCGAATCGGAAATGCGGCGCGTTTGCGAAACCCCCTCACCGAGCCGGACGATTCGCGAAAAGGCGTCGATGACGGTGAAACCGCCGGCATCGGGCTCGGCAATCAGCAAACGGCAGTTATTGGTGCCCAGATCCAGCGCACAGTACACCGCCGTCTGCCGGCGGTTGAGATAAAAACGCCCGCTCCGCCTCGGGGTGTTCATCGCCCCGAGCCCGGTTTCGCCCGCGTTTTCCTTTGCCCGCTTGGGGGTCTGGTCCTGCGCTTCTGCCTGAGCACATCCAACCGTCATGCCATCCAAGCCTTATGTTTTTGTTATGCTCAGATAGCCTTTTATTCGCCCGTTTGGCAATAAGTTTTTGCATATTTGTTGGATACAAAAAACGTCCGACGCGCAAAACGCCGGCCCAGGCGCCGTTACGAAAAGAGAAACCCGGGTCTGAACGCGGCGGGAAGCGGCGGTTCAGTCTTTCGCCCGCTCGACATAGGAGCCGTCAGCCGTCATGACGACGATGCGGGTACCGGCGGTGATATGCGGCGGCACCAGGGCGCGCATCCCGTTGGACAGAGTCGCCGGCTTATAGGACGATGACGCCGTCTGCCCCTTGACCACCGGTTCCGTGTCCACCACCTCGAGGGTGACACGCTGGGGCAGTTCCAAAGCAATGGCCTGTCCTTCGTGAATCGACAGAATCACGTTCATGCCTTCCTGCAGATACACCGACTGGTCGCCGACGATATCGGGGGAAACCGCCAACTGGTCATAGGTGTCGGGATTCATGAAATGAAAGCCCTCGGCATCGGAATAAAGGAAGGTGTGCGGGCGATCCTCCACCGTGGCTTTCTCGATCTGCTCCATGGTGCGGTAACGAACGGAGGTTTTGACGCCATCGGAAATGCGCCGCAAATCCATCTGGGTCACCGGCGTGCCCTTGCCGGGAAAAATGTTTTCCGCCGACATCACCACATAGAGACGCCCATCTTCCAGTTCCACCACGTTGCCTTTGCGCAGCGTCAAAGCATTGACTTTCACGAGTTCGATTCCTTCATTCTCCGTCTTCCGCCGGCGACATCACCCCGCGGAAGACACGGACAGCCACACCCACGCTGTTCACCGCCTGTCGCAAACAACGCTTGTTTTCATGACACGCGACTACCCTATTTCGGCAGAAATCTCCAGTGCTAATTGTCGTCATCGGCAGGTTTTCGCTCTTTCATTTCTCTGCCCGCGCGTGTTATGGGCGGAGCGATGAACCCTCCGGAGCAAATTTCGGCCCCACAGAATTGATGTGCGGTCACAATTCGCGCCGGATTCCTCACGTTGCGGCATTTTCCCGTGGTAAAACCGGTGTCGGCTTTTCACGGAAAACGCTCCAAAGGCCGTTTCATGATCGACTCCTCCCCCTGGTGGACCCCACTCTCCCACGCCGACCGGCGGCTGTTTCTGCTGAGCCGCAACCGCATCGCCGCCGCTGTCCGGGCGTATTTCGACAGCCGAGGATTCGTCGAGGTGGACCCGTGCGTGCTGCAAACCTCGCCCGGCAACGAAACCCATCTTCACGCCTTCGCAACCACCCTCACCACGGCCGACGGGCGCAGCGCCGGGCTCCATCTCCACACGTCGCCGGAATTCGCCTGCAAAAAACTGCTGGCCGCCGGAGAAAGACGGCTGTTCACCCTGAGTCACGCCTTCCGCAACCGGGAACGCGACGCCCTGCACCATCCGGAATTCACCATGCTCGAATGGTATCGCGCGGACGAGCCCTATACGACCCTGATGGAGGATTGTATCGGTTTGGCGCGGCTGGCGGCGGACGCGGCGGGAACCGGAGAACTCGTTTTCCGCGGCGTCCGCATCAACCCCTTCGCCGTACCGGAGCATCTCAGCGTCGCCGACGCCTTCAAGCGCTACGCCCGGATTGACCTTCTCTCCACCATCGACGACAACGGAGAAACCGATGCCGGGAAGCTCCGCTCGCTGCTTGCCGCCAAGGGCATCCGCACCGCCGACGACGACACGTGGTCGGACATGTTCTCGCGGGTGCTGGTGGAGAAAATCGAGCCGCACTTGGGGATGGAGTGCCTGACCATACTGGACCGCTACCCGGTTGCCGAAGCGGCGCTGGCGCGACCGTGCCCGTACTCGCGCCGCGAAGCCGAACGTTTTGAACTGTTCGCCTGCGGCGTCGAACTGGCCAACGGCTTCGGCGAACTCACCGACGCCGATGAACAGCGGCGGCGGTTCACTTTGGAAATGGCTGAAAAGCAGCGCATCTACGGCGAAAGCCTGCCGCTGGACGAGGAGTTTCTGGCGGCGCTCAGGCTGATGCCCGAGGCAAGCGGCGCGGCGATGGGCTTTGACCGCCTGGTCATGCTGGCCACCCATGCGCCGCGCATCGACCTCACGCTGTGGGCGCCGGTTCCGGAGGTTCCCGCGTGACCGGCAACGCTCCCCTCACCACACTGGAAGACCTCGTCTCCCACGGGCTCATCGCTGCGGATGCGGCGGCGGCTCTGGAACCGGTGATACGCCGCTACACCCTGCGCATCCCCGCCGGACTTGCCGCGCCGGCCGCGGCCGACCCCGGCGGCCCCATCGCGCGGCAGTTCGTGCCGCAACCCGATGAGCTCCATGAAACCCCCGGGGAACGGGCCGACCCCATCGGCGACGAGGCCCATTCTCCGGTTCCGGGCCTGGTACACCGCTATCCGGACAGGGTGCTGTTCACCATCCCCGGAACCTGCGCCGTCTATTGCCGCTTCTGCTTCCGCCGCGAGAGCGTCGGCGGCGCGAACGCCGGCATTCTCGCGCCGCAAGCGGTGGAAACGGCGCTGGCGTATATCCGCGAGCACGCCGGAATCCGGGAGGTGGTGTTTTCCGGCGGCGACCCGTTCGTGCTGTCGCCGCGCCGCCTGGGGGAGATCACGGCGCGTCTTGCCGACATTCCCCATGTGCGGGTGATTCGTTTCCACACCCGGGTTCCGGCGGCGGCGCCGGAACGAATCACCCGGCCGCTCATCCAGGCGCTGAAGCGGGCGGGCAAACCGGTCTACATCGCGCTCCACGCCAACCACGCCGCCGAGTTCACCGAACCCGTGCGCGCCGCCTGCGCCAGACTCGTCGACGCCGGGTTTCCCATGGTGAGCCAGAGTGTGCTTCTCAAAGGCGTCAACGACACGCCGGACGCCTTGGAGGCGCTGATGCGGGCCTTCGTGGAAAACCGCATCAAGCCCTATTATCTGCACCATTTGGACCCCGCCCCCGGCACCGCACATTTCCGCGTGCCGATATCCGAGGGGCAACACTTGGTCAAGGCGCTGCGCGGCAGGCTCTCCGGCCTGTGCCAGCCCCACTATATGCTCGACATCCCCGGCGGTTACGGCAAAATTCCCCTGGGCCCGTGCGGCGCGGTGCACGACGCCGCGGGCGGTTGGGAAGCGGAGGATTTCACGGGTAAGACGCACCGGATTGACTCCGGGGGTACCGCATCACTTGAACAGGTCATGCGGAGCGAATGACCTGTCACTTCCAGTTGTGTGTTGGCGGATTGCCCGGTGTACGGGTTGTCAACGGCGTTCCTGACCGAAGAATTTTCCGCCGCATCCGGCGGTTTCGAACCATTTTTTGCTGTGGCGGGAACTATTGTCGGGTCTCGTGTATGGGCTCACGCAGCGTTCCTTGTGGATTGAGAGAGAG
>JAISTL010000262.1 GCA_031272615.1 Methylobacteriaceae bacterium
GTCACGGAGCAGGACGCGGTTGCTGAACAGATAGAAAGGCAACGGCTTCCCGGCGGCGACAGAGCCCGCGTCGGCGATGAATCCCTCCACCCCGTCAATGGTGTGGTGGTGTCCGCCCATTTTCAGTTCATAACCCTTTTTCAGGTCTTTCGAGGCGCGGCCGAACATATCGCAGACAGGCCGCACGTTGTCGCCGCCGGTGGCATGGCCCATGATGGCGGCGGCCAGAACCGAAGTGCCCGTCTCCACGCCCAGCAGGTGCTGGGGAATGTAGAGCGCCGCAAATCTGCCGTTCCGGCTCACGGGATGCCCCTTGGCTTCCAGTACCTTCCAGGATTTCTTATCCTTGCACTCGACGATGATGAACTCGCCCCCGGCCATGCTGACTTCGTCGGGACGGCGCAGGCAATTGAAAATATCCAGTCTGGGGGAACCGTCGAACAGCCCGCCGTGTTCTTCGGGACAGAATAAATCGGGCAATTCCGATATCCGGGCCGCGGGCGCGTGGAAAGCCGGCGCGTCGGGCTTGATGCCGGTGCAGTTGGCCACTACCGTCATCTCGCAGATATCGGGAATGGACCGCATGGTCAGCGCTCCCAGCAAGGCCGCTCTCGCCCCGGTGACGTCTTTGGCGGAGCGGTCTCCCATGAGCCACTGGTCATCCATGCCGGGGCAGGGGAAGGATTGGTGCTGGCCGTCGCAGGTGATCGTCTTCCGGACGGGATCATAAACGAAATCGTATTCGCTGGATTTGCCGGCGCCGACGATGGTGAGGCCCAGTGAGCGCCCCCAGCTGATGAGCCCGACGAGCATACTCGGCTGATCGCCGTCGCCGGTGGTGTACACCAGGCCTTTCTGTCGGGCCTTGTGGGCGAAAACAGGGCCGAGCACGGAGTCGGTTTCCTTGGAAACCATGACGACGTGCATGCCTTTTTCCAGCGCCAACTCCGCCGCGGCGGCGGAGACCTCAGGCGCGCCGCTGCTTTCCACCAATACGTCCAGAGGCAGTGAGGCGAGCTTGTCGAAACTGTCCGCCACGACGAAAAAACCGTCGTCATGGGCTTTTTTCGCCTCTTCTCCGGACGTGACGACGCGGATTTTGCCTTCAGGGATGCCCGCTCCCAGATAAGCGTCCACGGCGCGGCTCACGGTGCGGGTGCAGACCGCCGGAACTTCCATATGCGGCATGTCCTGAGCCTGAAAAATGAAGCAAGCGCCGAATTCTCCAGCCCCCATGAGACAGGCGCGCACGGGGCGGTCAGCGGGCCGTCGGAACAAACTTTGATAATACATGTGACATCTCCCGGAATAGTGTGTCGGAGACCTGAAAGGCGCTCAGGGTCTGAAAACGATTTTTATGGCGGCGTCATCCTTGTCGGCCAATTCGAAGCCGGCTTTGATCTCGGCCAGCGGAAACTCGTGGGTAATCAACGGTTTCACGTCGATGAGACCCTGCGCCACCGGGCGGAGCGTATCGGGAGTCCACACATAGCGCTGTTGCCAGGTATGGTGCACCAGGCAGGTGTTGATGAACTCCAGGCCGTCGTCGTGCCAGCGGCTGATGTTCAGCCGGATGGGCGTGGTGACCCAGCTGTAAAACACGAACTTGCCGTTGTGTTTGATGATTTCGCTGGCCGTGTTGAAAGACGCTTCCGAACCGGCGGCTTCCACAATCACATCCGCGCCGACGCCGTTGGTCAGCGCTTTGACGATCGCCACCGGGTCTTCCCGCGATGAATTGATGGTGACATCCGCGCCGGATTTCCGGGCGAGTTCCAGCTTGCCGTCGAGAACATCCACCACGACCACCTTGTGGGCGCCTTTCTTTTTGGCGCATTGGGCAATGATCTGCCCGGCGAAGCCGCCGCCCATCACCACCACCACGTCGCCGAGTTGAACGCCGCTGTTCAGGCCGGAATACATGGCGCAGGCTATCGGTTCTCCGAGAGAGGCGATATCCATGTCCAGATTGTGGGGGACGGGTTGGAGCTGGAAGTTCTTGGCCATGAAATAGTCGGCGAAATTGTTGTTCCAGCCGAACGCCATGACCTTGTCGCCAACCTTGTAGTCAGTGACCTTGTCGCCGACAGCCACGACCTCGCCGCCGCTTTCGTGCCCGAGCAGGAAGGGAAAGACGGGTTCCTGGCGGAACTCCGTCATCTTCGGCGGCAGATTGCCCCGGTAGAAGCTTTTGTCGGAACCGCAAATTCCCATGAGATGATTGCGGACGACGATATCGTCATCGCCGCAGAGCAGCTCACGCTCGATCAATTCGATATCATAGGGGCCGTTGAGGCGCGCCGCGCGGGTGGTGAATTTCTTCATGATGGTTCTCCGGTGAGTTGGACTGGAATGCTGTGGACGGGTATCGGGATCGCGGCCGTTCAAATTGTTTCCGACGCCGCGACTATGCCGGATTCCATCGTCAAACACTCCAAAACGTTGTTGTTATACATGTTGCGTAGTTGGCGGCTTCCGCCGTTCCGGCCGTTCGTCAATTCACGAGCGACCGGCAGTTTTCAGGAACACCGTCGGGCCGGTTGCGGCCGTGCGGGTAACCCGGGCTCAGATGAGGCCGGCGAAGTAGAGGATCACCGTGAGGATCGCGCCGGTGGTGCCGGCAACGGTGGAGGCAACGCCCACCCCCTTGATGCCCTGACGGATATCCATGTTGGACATCGAAACCGTGACCCAGAACCCTGATGAGTTGGCATGCTTGAACATCAACGCGCCGGTTCCGCAGCACAGGAAAGCCGCCAGCGGGGAAATGCCGAGAGTCGGCAGCATCGGTTCCACCAGCGCCGCGGCGGTCATCACGCCAAGGGCGTTGGATCCGGTGACGACGTGGATCAGGGCGGCGATGATGATCGGGATGAAAATGCCCGGGAAATTGGCTTTGGCGACACCTTCGGCGATGACTGTGGCGATGCCGGCGTCTTTGATGAAGGCGGCCAACGCTCCGCCCATGGCGGTGACCATGATCGGCATGGCGGAAGACTGCAGCGCTGACTCCACCCAGGTGTTCTGCACCTTTTTGGAAGCCCACTCTCTACCGGTCAGCAACAAGGCGAACAGGCATCCGATCAGCAGGGCGGCAAGCGGCGAACCGATGAATTTGAAGAAGTTGCTGATGGGGGTTTTGGGGTACAACACGCTGAACAGGGTGTTCATGAAAATGAGCACCAGCGGAACCAGGATTGGCGCCAGCGAGACATAAATGTTCGGAAGCTTTTCGTTGTCGATATTCTCGGCCGACTTGAGATACTCGTCCTTGGGAAGCAGGGGCTCGTTCAGGAACGTGCAGTAGAAGGTGGCGGCGATGATTGACGGTATGGAAATCACCGCGCCCCAGAGAATGGCGTCGCCGAGCGGCAGGTTCAAAAGGGCGGCGGCGGCAACGGGGCCGGGAGTCGGAGGTATCAGGGAGGCCGTGACCAGGGCGCCCATATACAAGGCCGTGCCGTAGGAGACCATCGACTTTTTGGTCTCGACGGCCAGGTTGGAAACGATGGGGATGAGCAGAATCACCACGGTGTCGGCGAAAATGGGGATGCCCAGCAAGCCGGACGCGGCGGCGATGGCCCAGATGACGCGCTTCGGGCCGAACAGATTTACCGTGGACTTGGTGATGCGTACGGCGGCTCCGGTTTCTTCCAGAATCTTGCCCATGATGCAACCGAGCACGATGACAATGGCAATGGAACGCAAGGTGTCGGACATGCCTTTGTTGATGGTGCCCTCAATCTTCTCCCAGGGCGTGCCGATCATGATGGCGAGAAGAATGGACGCGACCAGGATACTGGTGACCGGATGGACTTTCCAATAGGAAATCGAAACGATCATCAATAGAATGCAAATGACGAAGGAAATGAGAATCCATGTTGTGGGCGACATTATTGACCTCCTCGATTGATGTTATTGCATTGATATTATTGCTGAGAGGAGATGAGCAATTAGCGTGCCAATCCGTGACAAAGCTGCCAAACCGCGGAAAGCCCGCAAAAGGGAGCGGAGGGGGATACGGCTGATGTTGCGTATTATGTTGCGCCATGATGCATCATGTTGCGCATTCAACGCATCAG
>JAISTL010000304.1 GCA_031272615.1 Methylobacteriaceae bacterium
CATATCGAACAGGGAGGCAATCAGCGCGCAGACGCGAACCACCAGGTGGTGATAGCCGCTGTAGGCTCTGAACAGTGTGGGTAGTCCGAGGTAGTTTGCGGTCGTCAAGAAAGTGTTGCTGTCCTCGATATAATACCAATCGGCCGGCGACTGAACATACCACATGCGCCACCATGTCAGCGTCAGACACGTCAAAAGCGTGACAACAATAAACCCGCCGGTCGAAATTGTGTTCTTCGATGGTACGGCATCTTCGTTCATCAGGCGGCTTCTCCGGTCATCGGTTCGGTTTTCCTGCGTAGGGCGGCAGACAGACAACCGTCATGCCGCGCAGCGTGAGTTCCGGTTCCGCGCCAATCCCGGCCTGGCCGGAGATGTAAGGGGCGATGGACAGTGTCAGCCTGCTGTGATCAGCGGGACGCGGAAACGCGAACTGGATCATATCGTCTTTCCATCTGACGGGAAACTCTCCGGATGTCCGCGCCTCGTAGAGACGAAAGGCCCCGAAAGCACGCCCCGAGCCCAAAATATCGGCACGGATGCTGAACGGCACGGAACCCGAAAGATGCACCTCAAGCCCGATATCCGCGGTCTCGGAACAGGACACGGCTGTGTTGAGCGTGACGAGCGCGGTCCGACCGGTGATGGTCAACGGATACTCCGGAAACCGCGCAACCGGCGATGCCCGATCAACATGTGAGAATTCGAATTCCGACGCGGCAACAGGACGGATGCGTTCGGACGGAAGCCGCTCGTAGGTTTCGCGGGCAAAAACATAATACCACGCGTTCCACCGAAACATCTCAATTTGAAAATACCCGTGAGGATTGGTCGGCGCCCAGGTTTCCATGAACCGCCCCATATTGGCGTAGGAGGAGAAATAGGTCGGAAACCGCTCGGCAAAGGAGAAGTGGGTGACGCACAAATACAAGAAACCGGCGGCAAATACGCCGAACAGACGTGCGCTCCGCCCGAACAGGATTGTAACGGCGACCAGCAGCAGACAATGGGGAATCAACAGATAGCGGTTGTTCCAGGCAAGGCCCGGGAACCAACCCTCGTAAACAATCTGATCGCGGCCGAATCCGTCGGCGAACAACGAGGCCGTATACACGCAGAACATCAGCATAAACAGCAGGAACTCACGACGTTCGCGTCGCCCGCTTCCGGCGTTTGCGCCCCGGAGCCCGCGGAAAAAGGCATAGACGGTGAGCATTGCGATGCCGGCGAAGATCGCCGCACCGATATGATCCGCCGGGTTATAGATAAAACCGCGCCACAGGTTGACAGCTGTTTCCAAAACCCGGTCCGCCGCCCTCTCCAGCAGAGTTCCCGAGGCGCCAGGCTGCGCGCCGTGCCTGGGGTTCATAAGCATGGACGTCAGTTGGAACCCCGCCGCCAACCCGACGGAATTCACCAGCCCGTTTGGGGTTGTGTCTTTGAACCACAGTTTCTTCAAAACCAGAACGGGAAACACCAGAATGGAATACGGCCCCTGCAACCCGAGCAGCAGGCCCGTGGTGACAGCAGTGCATGTGCCGAGCCGCCCCTGGTAGCCCAGGGCGAATATGATCAGGGCTGTTCCCGTCCACCACTGGCTGTTGACGAGATTGAGCATCAGCTCCTGATGCAGCGGCTGGAGCACAAGCAGGACGGCGAGCACAAAAACAACGGATTTCGGCAGATCGAGACTCCGCAGCGCCGTAACAATCAGCATCCAGCACAGGGCATGGACGACAACCACGCAGCCCATGATCACAAGGGGCTGGAGAGTAATGTCGAAAAAGCTCGCGAAATAAGCAATGAGCCTGATGATCAGGTGGTGGTAACCGACATAGGTGACCAACAGCGATTTCACCCCGAACCCGTTGGCCAGCACCATGAAATTCCCGGTATCTTCAAGATAGAGCAGGTCGGCGGCCGAGTGCACCGGCAACAGGCGCAACAGGGTCACGGCCATACAAACACCGACGACAACGCCAACAAATGTGCGTTCGGAACGGAGAGCATTACGAATTCCGGCGTTCATTTCGGTCATCGGTTCGGTTCACTTGGCTGAGGCAGGCAATAGAGTGTCATTTTACGCACGGACAACCCCTTCACGACAGCCTCTCCCGCGTCGCCCTCCCCCTGCTGATACGGCTGCAAAGAGAATTCCAGTCTGGTTCCGTCACCGGGATAAGGAAAGGCGAAATCCAGCAAAATGTCGCCTTCCGGACGTAAATTCGATTCTCCGTTGTAAACAAAGAGAGTTGAAATCACGTTATCATAGAGACGATGGGTCAAATAGGCACGGCGACTGTTCGCCAGTTTCATATCCACTTTGATCGGCGTCGGCGACGATACGTTCACTTTTACGGCAATATCCGACGTATCCGGACAGACGACATCCGTTGTCAGCCTGATTACGGACGCGTTATCCGGTTCCAGCGGGGTCAACGGCACGACGCGACTTTCAGACAGCGGTTCATAAGCGTTTCGGCGAATCGGATAGATCCATGCGTTCCAAGGAAACGCCCCGAGACGATTGCCGCTGTCGTCGTAACCGGCGGGATTCAACACCACATCGGTTTCCATGAACCTGCCCATGTTGACATAGGACGCAAAATATGTCGGCGGTCGATCGGCAAACGCATAATTCACCACCGACACATAGGCGAAGCCTGCCATGACCAACCCGGTGAGCCGGGGGCGCCGGTACAGAAGAACCGGCAACGCGATGATCAGAAGACTGTGGGGCACAAACAGATAACGATCATACTGTGTCAGGCATAAGAGAGAGCCCTCGAAGTCCTCCTTGTTTATTTTCGAATAGGTTCCTATTACCGACAACCCCACCACCAGTGCCGCAGTCGTCAACGCCAGAAATACGCCGGCGTTCCGCCGCTCAGGTTCACCCAAGCCGAAGCGAAAAGTCCGCAAGCCACCGATGAGCGCCAACGGCAGAGACACTGCCATAAAGGCAACTCCCAACGGGTCCTTGACATTGTAAACAAACCCTTCTCCCAATGCCTTCAGGATGGCCGGAATCCAGGAAAGCATGAAGGTAATTCGGGTGTTGGTGGCGATAACCTCATCATTGACAACTTCAAAACTGACGAGTTCCCTTGTATTCATCATCAGTGACAGAGATTGAAGCAACGCGGCGAGTCCGACGCAAAACACCAGTTCCATGTTCCTGCGGTCTTTTGTCAGCAGCCGCTGCGCCGCCAGAACCGGCACCAGCAGGATGGAAAACGGCCCTTGCAACCCCAACAGCAAACCGACGGACACTGCAACCGGGAGAGCGACTCTCCCCTGGTATCCGAGAACAAAGGTTATCAGCGCCGTCCCTGTCAGCCACTGGGAATTGGTTACGTTCAGCATCACCTCCTGATGCGTCGGTTGAATGACCAGCAGGACGCATACCAAAAGGACGACGGGTTTTGAAACGTCGAGACTCAGGAGCGTCACGGCGACTAATGTCCAGAAAACGCAATGCAGCAGAACCGTATAACCCAAAACGACAAGAGGCTGGATTGACAGGTCGAACAGACTCACAATCAGCATCCCGATACGAATCACCAGATGCTGATAACCGGCATAGGCAGCAAGCAGAGAGAGAAAACCGCCGTAATTTGCCGCGGTCAGAAACACGATGGAATCATCTTTGTAGAGCAAATCGGCCGCTGACCGGGCGTCATGCACACGCACCCACGTCAGAACCAGGCACAGAAAAAGCGTGATAACGATAAAACCCGTTGTCGAAAGGGGACTTTTCCGGATTGTAATGTGTTCGGTCATTGATCGGCTTCTTCAGTCATTCCCTTTGGGGCACTTTCCGCAAACGCGGACTTGGATTCCATAATCAAGCGCGATATGATTTGATGTGAGCGGGATTCGCTCCGGTTTTTCCGCGTCCGGCGGGCAATTGAGCATCATATCGCGATACGCGGGTTTCCGTCCGGCGCCGGGTCCGGATTGAACGATGATGTGAGGCGGCATCGGTCGCGATAGTTGGACTTTCCCCTTCATAACCTGTCTGCCGGCCATCGGCGTGCTCCGCATCCGAAGCCGATGCGGAACGATCAACCGGAAGATTCCTGTCATCAGGTGAAGCGAACGTGAAACCATGGTTCATTCATTTTCAGCGTCAGAAACCGACATTGCTGTTATATCCCGTTCCTCTTAACAACTTCTATCAGTGGCGGCCAATTCGCGGGCATCGTTCTATGTTTAGGCGTGACGGTTTTTATTGACGAATACGTGCGAAGTTAAGTACACATCCGGAATACTGAACGAATTGGATGCCATGACAGCAGAACCGATAGTGCCCGACGGGCGGAAAACTTTCGACGATTATGATCAGGCGGATCATCCCGACAGCCCCGTCGTCCGGTTCGGGCCGGACGCGGCGTTGCGGCTGGAATCCGGCGCGGTGCTTGAATCCTGGCAAATCGCTTACCAGGCCTACGGCGTGCTCAATGCCGACAAATCCAACGCCATTCTGGTGTGCCACGCCCTCACCGGCGATCAGCACGTCGCCAACGAGAACCCTGTCACCCGCAAGCCGGGCTGGTGGCCGCTGATGGTCGGCCCGGGCAAGCCTCTGGACACCAACCGGTTCTTTGTGTTGTGCCCCAATGTGCTCGCCGGCTGCATGGGTACCACCGGCCCGGCGTCCATGAACCCGGCCACCGGCAGGCCGTGGGGCATCGATTTCCCCATGGTGACCATCGCCGACATGGTGGAGGCGCACATGCGCCTGGTGGACCATCTGGGTATCCACCGGCTGTTCTGCATCATTGGCGGTTCCATGGGCGGCATGCAGGTGCTGCAGCTTGCCTCCTCCTATCCCGACCGGGTGTTTTCCGCCATTCCGCTGGCCACCGCGGCGAGGCTTTCCGCCCAGAACATCGCCTTCGATGAAGTCGGGCGCCAGGCGGTGATGGCTGACCCGGATTGGCGCGGCGGACGTTATCTCGAACAGGGAACGCGTCCGTCCAAGGGACTGGCGGTGGCGCGCATGGAGGCGCACATCACCTACCTTTCGGAAGCGGCGCTGCACCGGCGCTTCGGGCGGCAGTTCAAGGAACACAACCACCCGGATTTTTCCTTTGACGCCGAATTCCAGATTGAGAGCTATCTGCGCCATCAGGGCGTTTCCTTCGTTGAGCGCTTCGACGCCAACTCCTACCTCTACATCACCCGCGCCATGGACTATTTTGATCTGGCGGCGGCGCACGGCGGGCTGAGCAAGGCTTTCCACAAGACTCCCACCCGCTTTCTGGTGATCTCCTTCACGTCGGACTGGCTGTTCCCCACCAGTGATTCCCGCGTGCTGGTGCGGGCGCTCAATGCCGGCGGCGCCTCCGTCGGCTTTGTCGAAGTGGAAAGCGACCGCGGCCATGATGCCTTTCTGCTGAACGAACCGGTGATGTTCAAGGCCGTTCAGGGTTTTATCGACGCCAATGCCCAGATGAAAGGCATCGCATGATTCTGCTGTCTCCGTCTTTTGAAAGCGACGCCACGTCGCGGCTGGATTTTCTCGCCATCGTCCGCATGGTGGAACAGGGCGCGCGGGTGCTGGACGTCGGCTGCGGCGACGGCGAGCTCCTCGCCCTGCTCAGGGACCTGCGCGGCATCGACGGGCGCGGCATCGAGCTGACCCGCTCCGGCGTCAACGCCTGCCTGGCCAAGGGCCTGGCCGTCATCCAGGGCGACGCCGACACCGACCTCGAACACTACCCCGACAACGGCTTCGACTACGTCATCCTGTCCCAGACGCTGCAGGCGACCCGCAACCCGAAGACCGTGCTGGAACACATGCTGCGCATCGGCAGCCATGCCGTGGTCACCTTCCCCAACTTCGGCCATTGGCGGGTGCGGTTCGATTTGCTGATTCGCGGCCGTATGCCCGTCACCGAAAGCCTGCCCGACAACTGGTACGACACCCCCAACATCCATTACTGCACCATCCGGGATTTCGTCGCGCTCTGCAACGAGCTGGGCGCGGAAATGGAGCAGGCGCTGGCCATGAGCTCCACCGGCAACCCGCTCAGGCTGCTGGCGCCCTGGTGGTTCTGGAACCTGTTCGGCGCCCAGGGCATTTTCCTGCTGCGCCGGGGCCGGGCATGATCATTTCCGCCAGCCGCCGCACCGACATTCCGGCGTTCTTCATGCGCTGGTTCATGAGCCGCGTGCGCGCCGGAAGCGTGAGCGTCGTCAATCCGTTCAACGCCGCCCAACGCCGGGAGGTATCGCTGGCGCCGGCAGACGTCGACGCGATTGTGTTCTGGACCCGCGACGCCCGCAACCTGTTGCCCCATATCGATGAGCTGGAGAACCGCGGCTTGCGGTTTTTCGTGCAGCTGACGCTGACCGGTTATCCCAAGGCGTTGGAGCCGAAGGCGCCGCCGGTGGAGAGCGCCGTCGCGACCGTCCGCAGGCTTTCAGAACGCATCGGCAAAAGCAGGGTCATCTGGCGTTATGACCCGATTCTCCTGACAAACCTCACTCCGCCGGAGTTCCACCGCCGCAATTTCGCGACCCTCGCCGCGGCGTTGGACGGTGCGGTCGACACGGTGACGCTCAGCATCGCCGACGATTACCGCAAGAGCGTACGCAATCTCAAGCGGGTGCCGGGCCTGACAGTCCCCGACACCGCGGAGGCCGCCCAACTGCTCGGCCGCAGCGGCCTTATGGAGGCCATCACCGACGAGGCGGCGCACCGCTCACTCGGCGTGGTTTCGTGCGCCGAGCCGCTGCTGGCCGCAGTTCCCGGCATCACGCCGCGCGGCTGTATCGACGCCGGATATCTGCGGCGCGAATACGGACTGACCGACATCCCCGGAAAGGACCGCAACCAGCGCCGCGAATGCCTGTGCGTCGCCTCGGTGGATATCGGCGCCTACGATACCTGCGCCTTTGACTGCGCCTATTGTTACGCCGTTTCCTCGCCGGAAGCGGCGGCGCTAAGACGCAAACGGCATTCAGCGGAAGGGGCGGCGCTCATTGATTGAAACCGCCCGCCGCCGCTTCGGTTGACAATACCTGTCAAAAATACACGGCGTCGATATGCCGGACCTGCGGAATGGCGCGAATCTTGTCCAGCAGTTCGTCGCTCACCGCGCCGTCCACCGCCGCGAAGCAGATGGCCTCGCCGCCTTCCCGCTCCCGGCCGAGGGCGAGGGTGGCGATGTTGACTCCGGCCTCGCCCAGCACCGAGCCGAACCGGCCGATGAAGCCGGGCTTGTCGGCATTGCGCACATAGAGCATGTGCGGCGAGAAGCCGGCGTCGATGGCGATGGAGCGGATTTCCGAGAAGCGTGGTTTGCCGTCCTGGAACACCGTGCCGCCGCAATCCCGCGGCATGTCTTCGGCGTTGACGGTGATGTGGATATAGCTTTCGTAATTGCGGGTCGGCTTGTCGCGTTTCACTTCCTCCACGATGATGCCGCGCTCGCGGGCCACCACCGGGGCGGAAACCATGTTGATTTCCTGCAGCTGATGGCGCAGCACGCCGGAGACGGCGGCTGAGGTCAGCGCCCGGGTGTTCATGCCCGCGACGGCGCCCTCGTATTCGATGCGGATGCCCTTGATGGACTTCAGCGTCAGCTGCCCCAGGAACGACCCCAGCTTCTCCGCCAGTTCGACGAAGGGTCGCAGCCGCGGCGCCTCCTCGGCGGTGATGGAGGGGAAGTTGACGGCGTTCTGAATGGCGCCGGAAAGCAGGTAATCGGACATCTGCTCCGCCACCTGCAGGGCGACATTCTCCTGCGCTTCGGTGGTGGCGGCTCCCAGGTGCGGCGTACACACCACGTTGGGATGACCGAACAGCGGGTTTTCCCTGGCCGGCTCGACGCTGAACACGTCAAAGGCGGCGCCGGCGACATGGCCGCTGTCCAGCGCCGTCCTGAGCGCCGCCTCGTCAACCAGGCCGCCGCGGGCGCAATTGATGATATGCACGCCTTTGCGGGTTTTGGCTATGGCCTCGGCAGAAAGGATGTTGCGGGTCTTGTCGGTGAGCGGCGTATGCAGGGTGATGAAATCGGCGCGCTTCAGCAGGTCTTCCAGCTCCACTTTCTCGACGCCGAGGGCGACGGCGCGTTCCGGCGAGAGGAACGGGTCATAGGCGATGACGCGCATTTTCAGCCCGAGACCGCGCTCGGCCACAATGGAGCCGATATTGCCGCAGCCGATGATTCCCAGGGTTTTGTTGGTGATTTCCACGCCCATGAAGCGGTTCTTCTCCCATTTGCCCGCCTGGGTGGAGGCGTCGGCCGCCGGAATCTGCCGCGCCATGGCGAACATCATGGCGACGGCGTGTTCGGCGGTGGTGATGGAATTGCCGAAGGGCGTGTTCATGACGATGATGCCCTTGGACGTGGCGACGGGAATGTCGACATTGTCGACGCCGATGCCGGCCCGGCCGATGACCTTCAGATGATTGGCCTTTTCCAGGATTTTGGCGGTGACCTTGGTGGCCGAGCGGATAGCCAGGCCGTCATAGGCGCCGATGATTTCGGCAAGTTTTTCCTTGTCTTTGCCCAGCTCCGGCTGGAAATCGACATCAACGCCGCGATTCCTGAAAATCTCGACGGCGGCGGGAGACAAAGCATCGGAAATGAGCACGCGGGGAGCACGAAACGACATGTCGCACCTATATTTGAGGAGGTAAGGACTGTGAAAACGAAAAGAGAGACGGCGGACCGGGCACGCCGGTCCACCGGGAAAGGCGGGTGGATCAGGCCTTGAGCAGCTTGCCCTTTTCCGCGGCAAACGCCCATTCCAGCCAGGGAATCAGGGCCTTGACATCATCGGCGTCGACGGTGGCGCCGCACCAGATGCGCAGGCCCGGCGGGGCGTCGCGATAGGAGCCGATATCATAGGCGGCCTTTTCGGCGGCGAGGGCCGAGGCGATACCCTTGGCGACGGCAGCCACCGCATCCGGCCCTGCGGCAACCACCTCCGGGTCGACAATCGACAGGCAGACGCTGGTGTTGGACGCGGTTTCCGGCTTTACGGCCAGGTTGGCGATCCACGGGGTCCGCGCCACCCATTCGTTCAGCACCGCGGCATTGGCGTCGGCCTTGGCCTTCAGTGCCTTGAGGCCGCCGATGCTCTGGGCCCAGGCGAGGGCGTCGATATAATCCTCCACCGCCAGCATGGAGGGGGTGTTGATGGTTTCACCCTCGAACAGCCCCTCGGTGACAGCATTCTTTTTGGTCATGCGGAACAGTTTGGGCAACGGCCACGGCGGCGTGTAGGTTTCCAGGCGCTTCACGGCGCGGGGCGACAGGATGAGCATGCCGTGGGCCGCTTCGCCGCCGAGCACCTTCTGCCACGAGAAGGTGACGACATCGAGTTTGGCGAAATCCAGCGGCTGGGCGAACGCGGCGGAGGTGGCGTCGCAGATGGTGAGCCCCTCGCGTTCCGCCGCAATCCACCCGGCGTCGGGCACCCGCACGCCGGAGGTCGTGCCGTTCCAGGTGAAGACAATGTCGTGATGCGCCGTATCGGGCGCGCTGAGATCCGGAAGCTGGCCGTAGGGCGCATCGAACACCCGCACGTCCTTGATTTTCAGTTGCTTGACAACATCGGTGACCCAGCCGGAACCGAAGCTCTCCCATGCCAGAACGTCCACCGGGCGCTCCCCGAGCAGGCTCCACAGCGCCATTTCCACGGCGCCGGTGTCAGACCCGGGCACGATGCCGATGCGATAATCCGCCGGCACTTCCAGCACCTGACGGGTGAGATCGATGGCGAGCTTCAGGCGCGCTTTGCCGGGCTTGGCGCGATGCGAGCGGCCGAGAACTTCAACATTGAGATTTTGGATTGACCATCCGGGGCGCTTGGCGCAGGGGCCGGACGAAAAAAAAGGCGCAACGGGGCGGGTTTCCGGGCGCGGCGGCAGTGTCTGCATGTTTTCCTCCATCCTTGCAGATGGGCGCTCCTCGTTGGGGAGGAGTGTCCCGCCGACGCTCATGACGGAATTCGCGCCCGCCGTCAAGGGAATTTTCGGGATTCATGTTCACAACTTGATAATCTTCGATTGACGGTATCGGGAATACCGTCAATCATACCGTCAATGTCAATGGATAATATCGGACGACAAAACACAAAGTCATAGCATGAAACCGTTGGTTTCCCTTGGTTTTTAAAGACGATATCGGATTGTAATGGATTGCTTTGGACAGTCAACTGGCGGAGGAAGAGGGATTCGAACCCTCGATACGGTTACCCGTATACACGCTTTCCAAGCGTGCGCCTTCAGCCACTCGGCCATCCCTCCGGCTTGGAGCCGCTGCCGCACCCGGCAACGCTCCACTGTCATCAAGGGTTTCGTCTCTAACGTCAACCGGCGTAAAGCGCAAGGGGATTTTTCGCGCGGCGCGCGTTTTCCGCCGCAGCGGGGAAGAAGTCAGCGCAGGATATGGTGTCGGGAACCGTCCGGCGGATCATCGGGTTCCCGCTCCGTGATGTCCGGCGGCAGAGCGGCGGGCCGTCCGCGCAGAATGCTGTCCAAATCGGTTTCTCCGCCGAACCCGGGGAGTTTCCGGCCTGTCGGTTCGTCCGGGCGCCCGGGTGATTCGGCGGCCGCCGCCCCCTCCAGAGTGCTTTCCCGCCCGGCATAGACACAATAGAGCGTCGGCGCGGCGAACAGCATCACCCAGTGAAACACCGTCAGGCCCAATATCTGACCGGCTGCGGCTCCCCGCGGAACAAAAACAACGATGAGGAGCAGCGGCAAACCGTAACCGGCAAGGGCGCTTGGGAAACGCCACCAAGCGCCGGAATGGAAGAAAATGACCGCGGCCCGGCGGGCGGCGGCCACAACGCCGGTGTTTTCAACCAGGGCGGCACACAGAGTCAATCCGGAGAACAGAATGATGAAGAATGCCGCGGGCGTCACCACCGCCACCCAGGGAATGGAGGGCGTCATCGCTTCCAGAGACAGATTGACAATGTTCTCAAGGACATGCAGCGCCGCCAGTACGCAGCCGAACACGAACACCACCCAGAGCAGAATGGTCAGCAGCCCGATGAGAACCACGGTGGCGAACCGCTCGGCGATGTAATTCAGGCACTCGCCGATGTTGAACGGACGACCGCGAAACGTGCGCACCAACCCGTAACAGATGATGGCGTTAACCATGAACAGCGTCACGACTTTCAGCAGGATGATGATGCCCACCGCCACCGGCGTGTCGGCGGGGATACCGGTCAACCCGACTTCAGGGTTGATGCTGTCCTTGAACTGTCCGTAGACCATCGCCGCGGTCTTGGAAAAAGCGAAACTCAACCCCATGTCCACAGCCAGCACCGCCGTGAACTTCTTCCAGTCACGGGAGAAGATTTGGAAAGACGTGATGCACAAGTGCGCAATCGTGATGGAACGCGCCATGATGTTTCCTGCCCGATGACGGATTCGCCGCCCTCGTTCTTTATACTGTTCTTTCCCATAAAAAACAGGGGTGTTCTGAATAATCGGCATAAGGGAACACAATCCGGCGCCCGCCGCCGCGAGAAAAACCATGTGACATTCAACGCGGTTCATCCTATGAAGGCTTCGGCCTCCCACTGAAGCCGGCAACTTCCCCGCCGCCCGTGAATTCCCGGAGACCGCCCGACTTTTCCCCGGAGACAGCGGATGACTGAAACGCCCTTGAATATGCTGGAAAAATTCCGCCTCGCCAAAAAAGGCGAGATCGCGAAACTGCGGGAACTCGCGGCAAGCGGCGGCCTGCCGCCGGTGTTCGACGGCCCCCGCCCCGGATTCACCGCCATGCTCAAGCAAAAGCCCGTCCCGGTGATCGCCGAATACAAGCGCGCCTCCCCGTCGAAAGGCGCCATCAACTTGGAGCTGACTCCGGCCGTAGTCGCCCGGGCGTATCACGAAGCCGGAGCCGGAGCGATGTCGGTTCTCACCGAATCCACCTATTTCAAGGGCGAACTCGGTTTTCTCACAGCGGCGTCGGACGTCGGCCTGCCGCTGTTGCGCAAGGATTTCATCTTTCATCCGCTACAGGTGCGACACACCGCCGCCACCCCCGCCTCCGCCATTCTGCTCATTGTGCGCTGTGTCGATGACGACCTGCTGCCGCGCCTTGTCGCCAAAAGCGTGGAGTTCGGTCTCGAACCGGTGGTGGAAGTGTTCGACGCGGCGGAACTCGCCCGGGCGCGCCGCGCCGGCGCCGCCATCATCCAGGTCAACAACCGCGACCTCGACCGCCTGCAGGTGGATCTCGACGTCTCCCGCACTCTCATCCGCGAGCGGGCGGAGGGCGAATTCTGGATCACCGCCAGCGGCATCACGTCCCACGCCGAGCTCGCCGGTATGCTGGCGCTGGGGTTTGACGCCGCGCTCATCGGTTCGTCGCTGATGGCGGGAGGAACACCGGGGGACGCGCTCAGGCGGATTATCGGGGGCGCGCCATGACCGCGCCGCTGGTCAAGATTTGCGGCCTGACCCGCGCCGAAGACACAGCGCTCGCGGAAGAACTGGGCGCCGCCTTCACCGGCTTCGTTTTTGCCCGCAAGAGCCCGCGGTTCATCGAGCCCGCGGCGGCAGGCGCCATCCCCAAGGGCCGCTCAAAACGGGTCGGCGTGTTTGTCAACGCCCCGGAAGAAGAAATCCTGCGGGCGGTTGACGCGGCCAGGCTGGATTTCATCCAGCTGCACGGCGGCGAGAGTGTGGAGACCTGCCGGCGCCTCGGGCCGGAGCGACTCATCAAGGTGCTGTGGCCGCAGGCGGAGTCGCCGGGCAGCCTGCAACAGGCCATCGACACCTTCGCCGGGGCGTGCGCCTGGTTTCTGCTGGATGCCGGAAGCGCCGGCAGCGGCGGTACCGGCGGGGCGCTGGAATGGGCGGCGCTGCGTTCGTTACGCTTTCCCAAACCGTGGCTGCTGGCCGGCGGCCTGGGGCCGGACACCCTCGCTCCGGCGCTGGCGGCATTGCGGCCCATGGTTCCCGACGGCGTCGACATCAACTCCATGGTGGAACTTTCCCCCGGCATTAAGAACAAATCACTTGTGAGAAAAACATTTTCGGTTATTCAAGCCCTTCAGGGCGGCAACAACAAAAACGCGTGAGGCTGAAGCAATGAAAAAAGGCTATTTTGGTGAATTCGGCGGGCAGTTCGTTCCGGAACTGCTCATTCCACCGTTGCGGGAACTGGAGAAGGCCTGCGAGGAGATTATCCCGACGAAGGAATATCAGGAGGAACTGGACGACCTGCTGCGCACCTTCGCCGGACGGCCGACGCCGCTCACCCGCTGCGACGCCCTGTCGAAAAAGCTCGGCTTCACCCTGTGGCTGAAACGCGAAGACCTGTTGCACACCGGCGCCCACAAGATGAACAACACCCTTGGGCAGTGCCTGCTGGCGAAATATATGGGCAAAACCGCCGTGCTGGCGGAAACCGGCGCCGGGCAGCACGGCGTCGCCACCTGCGCGGCGGCGGCGAAACTGGGGTTGGGCTGCACCATTTACATGGGCGCCACCGACGTGGAGCGCCAGGCCCCCAATGTCTCGCGCATGAAGCTTCTGGGCGCGACGGTGTTTCCGGTGTCGTCGGGCACCAGCACCCTGAAGGACGCCATCAACGAGGCGCTGAGGGCGTGGATCGTCAATCAGGACACCACCCTCTACTGCTTCGGCACCGCCGCGGGTCCCCACCCCTATCCGACCCTGGTGCGCAATCTGCAATCGGTCATCGGTGAGGAAATCAAGGCGGAGATGCTCAAACGCATGGGCAAGCTGCCCGACGCGGTAGTCGCCTGTGTCGGCGGCGGCTCCAACGCCATCGGCGCGTTCTATCCGTTCGCCTCCGACGAGAAATCCGCCTCGGTGCGGCTCATCGGCGTCGAAGCGGGCGGCACCGGTGAACCCGGCTGCTACAATTCGGCGCCCATCAACCTCGGCTCCCCCGGCGTGCTGCACGGCGAACTGGTGATGCTGCTGCAGAACCGCGACGGGCAGATCGAGCCCTCCCATTCGGTGTCGGCCGGGCTGGATTATCCCGGGGTCGGGCCGGAACACTGCTATTACGCCAAGATCGGCCGCGTGGATTACGGCGTCGCCGTGGACCGCGAAGCGCTCAACGCCTTCCGGACACTCTGCCTCGAAGAGGGTATCATCCCGGCTCTGGAATCCTCCCATGCTCTGGCCTATGTGCTGGAGCATCCGGACCGGTTCGCCAAGGGCTCGGATGTGGTGGTCAACCTCTCCGGGCGCGGCGACAAGGATATGGATATCATCCGTGAACATCTGGATATTCTGTGAGGAGGACGCGCCATGACTGAGCAAAAACCATCCCTTGAACAGCGGATTACCGACGCGCGGCGCGCCAACCGGGTCGCCCGGGTGCCGTATCTCACCGCCGGATTTCCGGCACTGGACCGCTTTCTGCCGCTGCTGCGCGATCTCGATGCCAACGGCGCCGACATCATCGAGGTGGGCGTGCCGTTCTCCGACCCGGTGGCCGACGGCCCGGTGGTGGAAGGCGCCTCGCGCAAGGCGCTGGCCAACGGCGTGTCGCTGGAATGGATTTTCGGCGAGTTGAAAAAACTGGACCCGCCCCTGAACGCCGGTCTGGTGTTGATGGGCTATTACAACCCCTTCCTGCAGTTCGGGTTTGAACGGCTCATCAAGGAGGCGGCGGCGGTGGGCGTTCAGGGTTTCATCGTGCCGGACCTGCCGCTGGAGGAAAGCCATGAGCTCAGAACCATGCTGAAGAGCGTCAATATTGATCTCATCGCCCTGGTCGGCCCCAACACCGATGACGCGCGTATGCAGGAATACGCCCCGACGGCATCCGGGTATGTCTATGTGGTATCGGTGATGGGCACCACCGGCGTACGCGCCAAGGTGGCCGAGGAGGCCAACCGCACGCTGGAACGCGCCCGGCGCAATTTCAACGTTCCCGTCGCCCTCGGCTTCGGCATCCAGAACCCGGCCCAAGTGGACGCCATGCCGGTGCAGCCCGACGCCGCCGTGTTCGGCTCGGCCCTGCTGAAGCATATCGAAAGCGGCGGCAGCGTCGCCGAATTCATGAAACCATGGCTGGAATAACGGAGTCCGGAGACCCTCATGACTGATACGCCCCTTTCCCCGCCCAAAAATGTCGTGTTCGATATCGGCAACGTTGTTTTGCGCTGGGACCCGCCCAACCTTTACCGCCGGGTGTTCAACGGCGACGAAGAAAAGGTCGACTATTTCCTCACCCATATCTGCACGCCGGAATGGAACACGGAACAGGACCGCGGCCGCAGCTGGAAGGATGGAACGGAACTCCTCGTGCGCGAATATCCGGAATGGGAAGCGCCGATCCGCGCCTATTACGACCATTGGTGGGACATGCTCACCGGCCCCATTCCCGAAACGGCGCCGCTGGTGGACGAACTCGCCGACAACGGAATTCCGGTGTACGCGGTGACCAATTTCACCGCCCACGCGTTTCATGACTGCCAGAAGAAATGGGCCTTCCTGAACCGGTTCCTCGGCGTCGTGATTTCCTCCGATGAAAAGCTCGTCAAGCCGGACCCGGCGATTTTCCAGGTGTTCCTGACGCGTTACCATCTCGCGGCGAAGGACTGCCTGTTCATCGACGACACCCGGCCCAACATCGACACCGCGGCGAAACTCGGCATGGCGACCATTCACAACGTGCCGGGTGAAACCGACCTGCGGCTGGCGCTGCGCACCTTGGGTTATCCCGTTTGACAGGCGGCGTCCCCCGTGTCGCCGTCCCTGTTCCAGCCGCCTTTGCCCATCGACGCCGTGTTGCCGGAGCTCATCGGCGCGCTGCGGCAACACTCCGGAGCGGTGGTCAGCGCGGCGCCGGGAGCGGGCAAAACCACCCGCGTGCCCCTGGCGCTGCTCGATGAACCGTGGCTTGAGGGCCGCCGCATCATCCTGCTGGAACCGCGCCGCCTCGCCGCCCGCGCCGCCGCCGCCCGCATGGCCCGCACGCTCGGGGAATCCACCGGCGACACCATCGGCCTGCGGATGCGGCTTGAAACCCGGGTTTCGGCGAAAACCCGCATCGAGGTGGTGACCGAAGGCGTGTTCACCCGCATGATTCTCGACGACCCGATGCTGGAGGGAGTCGGCGCGGTTGTTTTCGATGAATTCCATGAACGCTCGCTGGACGGCGACTTCGGCCTGGCCCTCGCCCTGGAGACACAATCGGCATTGCGCGAGAACCTCCGCCTGCTGGTGATGTCGGCCACCATCGACGACGCGCGGGTCTCCAGGCTCATCGGCGACGCGCCGGTCATCGTTTCGGAAGGGCGCATGTTCCCCGTCGAGACACGGTATCTCGGGCGCAACCCGCGAAACTCCATCGAAGACGACGTGACCGGCGCAACCCTGACGGCGCTTCGCGAACAAGCCGGGTCGATTCTGGTGTTCCTGCCCGGGCAGGCGGAAATCCGCCGGGTCGAAGAGCGCCTGAACGAGCATGTCCGCGATCCCTCCGTCGAGGTTCTGCCGCTCTACGGCGCTCTGCCGCCGGAGGAGCAGGAGCGCGCCATCCAGCCCGCCGCGCCGGGGCTCCGCAAGGTGGTTCTCACCACCGCCATCGCCGAAACCAGCCTGACCATCGAGGGGGTGCGGGTGGTCATCGACAGCGGCTTGGCGCGGCTGCCCGAATACCAGCCGTCTGTCGGCATCACGCGCCTGAAGACGGTGAAGGTTTCCCGTGCTTCCGCCGACCAGCGCCGCGGCCGCGCCGGACGGCTGGAGCCCGGCGTCTGTTACCGGCTGTGGGAAGAGGCGGCCAACGGGTCGTTTCCCGCTTACGCGCCGCCGGAGATTCTCGCCGCCGATCTTTCATCCTTCATGCTGGACTGCGCCGCTTGGGGGATAAGAGACCCGGCGACCCTGCCCCTGCCCGATCCGCCCCCCGCCGCGGCGCTGAACGAGGCGCGCGCACTGCTCAAAACCCTGGGCGCGCTGGACGACAGCGGCGCCATCACCGCGTCCGGGCGGCGTTTGCGCGAACTGCCGCTGCCGGTACGCCTGGCGCGCATGGTGCTGGAAGCGGCCGGAGACGGCCGGGCGCGGGAGGCGGCGGAGCTGGCCGCGGTGCTGGTGGAGCGCGGCGCCGACGGCGGGGGGGTTGACCTTGCCGGGCGGGTGGAACGCTTCCGCGGCGAATCGTCCGCCCGCGCCAGGGATGTGCGCCGGCTGGCGGCGTCATGGGCGAAAAGCGCCGAACGCGGGCGCACGGCCGCGCACCGGGCCGGGCTCGACTGGGGCGTTCTCCTCGCCCGCGCCTACCCTGAACGCCTTGCCAAAAAACGGGGAGCGCCGGGTGAATTCCTGATGGCCAACGGCCGGGCGGGCAAGCTCGACCCGTGGGATGCTCTGGCCCGGGAGCCGTTCCTGGTGGTGGCCGATATCGGCGGAACCGCCGCCTCCGGCCGGATTCTCGCCGCCGCGGCCATCGCCGGGGAAAACCTGGAGCACGCCTTCGGCGACGCGATGCGGCAAACCGCTGAAACCCGCTTCGACCCCGTGTCGCGCAGCCTCAAAACCCGGGTCTTCCGGCGCATCCACGGTCTCGTCATTGACGAGCAGACCCGTCCGACTCCGGCAACCGCCGAAAGCACGGCGCTTCTCATCGACGGCATCCGTTCCCTCGGGCTGGAGAGCCTGCCGTGGTCCGACGCCGCCCGCCAATGGCGGCGCCGGGTTGCCTTCGCCCGGCGCCATTCCGGCGGCGACTGGCCCGATGTCTCCGATGACGCGTTGTTGAACACCATGGACCGGTGGCTGGCGCCGTATCTCCCGGGCAAAACCTCGGTGGACGCCATCGGCGCGGCCGACCTCTCCCAGGCGCTCGCCGCCCTGCTGACCTACAGCCAAAAGAAAACGCTGGACGAACTGGCGCCGACCCACTTTACCGCGCCGACCGGCTCACGCCTGCCCATCGACTACAGCGCCGATGAACCGAACGTTTCGGTGCGGGTGCAGGAGCTTTTCGGCCTGCGCGAACACCCGGCGGTGGCGGCGGGCCGGGTGAAGCTGGTGCTGCAGCTGCTCTCCCCGGCGCACCGCCCCATCCAGATTACCCGTGATCTGCCGGGCTTCTGGCGCGGCTCGTGGGCCGAGGTCAAATCCGACATGAAGGGCCGCTACCCGAAACACCCGTGGCCCGACGACCCGGCCTCCGCCCCGCCGACCCGCCGGGCGAAAAAGAAGGGGCAATGAACGGGTGGATTTTCAAGGCGAACACGCTTCCGGCCCAATTTGCTACACAGTGTGTAGCAAATCTTGTACGCACAACCGACGCTGCCGTCATTGCGGGCGCGAGCGAAGCAATCCGCAGGGGTTTTTGGTGGACACGGTGGACTGGGTGGACACGATGGACGCGGTGGACAATTGGGAATTGGAACTGTGAGGCATTTCACTGTCCACTTTTCGGGGTACAATTTAGTCCACCGTGTCCACTTTGTCCACTTTGTCCACCCTGTCCACCCGATCCACCGGAGATTTCCGGAGGCATCACGTCTTGACAACAGGGCGTCGGCGTCCGCGCAGAACCATCAGCACAATCAACAGGCCTATGCCGATGAGCGCGCCGGGTCGAATCATCGCGGAGCGGGATATGTCACCGTCATCGCGGAGTTCCCGGGTTTCCGCTTCAAGTTCCCGCTTTTTGTACAAGCGAGGTTCCCGCTTTTTGACCTCGGGTTCCTGCCCCTTGGCCTTTTTCAACCACGAGTCCGATGCTTCTGAATCCGCACGAACCCCAAATCCATTGTAGTGTATGTTGGCCTGTAGATAGCACGCAGCGGTATCGCCTTTCCGTGCAGCCTCATCGATGCTGCGGGAAACCATTGCGAACCAATGAGACGCTTCAACGCTCCAAACGCCGGACGTTCTGAATTCGAACCTCGAGATATAGTACATGTAACCGATAAAGAGACGCG
>JAISTL010000305.1 GCA_031272615.1 Methylobacteriaceae bacterium
CGGTGGGCGGCATATAGGGCCGCAGCGCCGAAAAACGGTTCATGTTGTAATAGACGGCGTCGTCGCGGATCCACTCCACCGGCAGCTCGACAACCCCGGTGGGCTCGCCCTGCTCGACAATCTCATAGGGGTCGTCGTCGGCCATCAGCGAGGAATCGTAGATGAGATTGAGCTCCCGCTCCACCTTCAGCGTCACGTCGGAGAAATCCCACGACGGGGTGCGCATGCCGACGGGGCGCACGCCGGTGATCTTCTCCAGCGTGTCGGCGGCGCGCAGGTGCAGCTCACGCTCCTTGTCCGGCGGCACGCGGGTGTTGACCTCGTGAATCCAGCCGTGCAGGCCCACCTCGTGGCCGAGGTCGACGGCGCGCTTCTGCTCGTCGGGATAAAGCAGCGCCGCGACGCCGGGGACAAAGAACGTCACCTTGATGTCGCCGAAGTTCTGCAGGGTGCGCAGGATGCGCGGCACGCCGACGCGGTTGCCGTACTGCCCCTGGGACATGCGGCCGATGGAATTGCCGCCGTCGCGCAGTTCGTTGGTTTCATGGTCGCTGTCAAACGACAGCGCCACGGCTGAGCGGGCGCCGTTCGGCCACACGGCGGGCTTCAGGCTGCGGCCGGCGCGCACCTTCTGCACGCGGCCGCGCCATTCGGTTTCATCCCATTCCCAGGGTTCCATGAGTGAGGTCCTCTCTTGGTTGTTCAGGGGGCCATGGGCCCCCGACGGTTTGTTGACAATCTTGACTCCGGCAACGGGCGGACGGGGGTGTCCACCATCCCGGCGATTATTGCGGAAGCCCGTTCAACAGGCAGGCGACGGAACGGCCGTTGCCGCGGTCGGTGAGGGCGGGGGTGGTTTGGCGGCAGGCTTCGGTTTGATACGGACAGCGGGTGTGGAAGGCGCAGCCCGGCGGAATGTCGATGGGCGAGGGCAGCTCGCCCTGAATCGGCCGGAACGAGACCAGCTCGTCGCCCTTCAGCACCAGCTTGGGAATGCTCTCCAGCAGCGCCTTGGTGTAGGGGTGCTGCGGGTCGGTGTAGACGGTTTCCGTCGGCCCTTCCTCGACGATGCGCCCGAGATACATGATGGCGACGCGGGCGCAGAGATGGCGGACAACGGCGAGGTCATGGGAGATGAACAGCACCGTGAGGTTGAGATCACGCTGCAGGTCCATCAGCAGGTTGATGATCTGCGCCTGGATGGAGACGTCGAGGGAGGCCACCGGCTCGTCGCAGACCAGCGTGTCGGGCTGCATGGCGAGGGCGCGGGCGATGGCGATGCGCTGGCGCTGGCCGCCGGAAAACTGGTGCGGATAACGGTTGCGGCTCTCCGGGTCCATGCCGACGCGCTTCAGCCAGCCGGCAACATAGGAATCGGCCTCGCGGCGGGTGGTGAGGCCGTGGGCCACCGGGCCGTCGGCCAGGGTGTCGATGACGCGCATGCGCGGATTGAGGGAGGCGAACGGGTCCTGAAAGATGATCTGCACCCGGGTGGTGAGCTTGCGCGGCTTGGCGCCGTCGGTCATCACCCGCTCGCCGGCGATGAACACCTCACCCTCCGAGGGCGGGAAAATGCCGGCGATGACCCGCGCCAGGGTGGATTTGCCGCAGCCGGACTCGCCCACCAGGCCGATGGACTGGCCCTGATCGGTTTTCAGCGACACGTCGGTGACGGCGTGGACAACGGGCAACCCCTTCTCCAGGCCGAGAAAGGCGGCGACGCGCTGGCCGAAATTGGCGCGTCCGGCGAAACGCTTGGTGACATTGCGGACAACGAGGAAATCCTTCATCACACGCCTCCGCCGACGTCTTCGGGGTTGAAGCAGGAAAACGCCCGGCCCGGTTCCTCGGTGAGCGGCGGGTCGCCGGCGGTGCAGCGCGGGTCGGCGCGGGAACAGCGGGGGGCGAAGGCGCAGCCCCTGGGCAGGTTGATGAGCGGCGGCGTGGAGCCGGGAATCTGCACCAGCTTCTGGCCCGGCTTGTCGGCGCGTGACGGCAGGGAGCCCAGCAGGCCCACGGTGTAGGGGTGGCGCGGCGCGCTCAGCACCTGCCAGGCGGGGCCGATCTCGACGATTTTACCGGCGTACATCACGGCGATGCGCTTGGCGATGGACGACACGGTGGAAAGATCGTGGCTGATCCAGATCATGGCGGTGCCGAGCTCATCGACCAGGGATTTCATCTCGACGAGAATCTGCGCCTGAATCGACACGTCGAGCGCGGTGGTCGGCTCGTCGGCGATGATCACCTCGGGGCGGTGCAGCAGGGCGATGGCGATGGCGATGCGCTGGCGCATACCGCCGGAAAGCTGGTGCGGAAAGGCGTCAAGGCGGCTTTCCGGCGCCGGGATGCCGACGCGCTTCAGCACATCGAGGCAGCGGGCGCGGGCGTTGTCCCAGGACACATGCTCGTGCGCCTTCAGGGCCAGGTACATCTGGGTGAACACCGAGAGCACCGGGTTGAGGGTCATCATCGGGTCCTGGAACACCATGGAGATGGTCTTGCCGCGGATTTTGCGCAGCTCCCGCGGCGGCAGGCCGACGAGCTCCCGCCCCTTGAGCCGGATGGAACCGCCGGCGATGCGGCCCTGGTCATCCAGGAGGCCGATGATGGAAAAGCCGGTGATGCTCTTGCCGGAGCCGGATTCGCCGACAACGCCCAGCACCTCGCCCGCCGCCAGCGAAAACGATACGCCGTCCACCGCCTTGACGACGCCGTCCCAGGTGGTGAAGCAGGTGCGCAGATCGGTGACTTCCAGAACCGCCGTCATCGCCGTAACCTCGGGTTGAGCTGGTCACGGATCTGGTCGCCGACGATATTGAGCGACAGGATGAACACCGTGAGGACAATGCCGGGATAGATGGAAATCCAGTAGCGCCCGGCGTTGAGCTGCTTGTAACCGTCGGCGATGAGGCTGCCGAGAGACGGCTCGTTGGCGGGCAGGCCGAC
>JAISTL010000229.1 GCA_031272615.1 Methylobacteriaceae bacterium
TTGCCGTGGTCGACATGGCCCATCACCGTCACTACCGGCGGGCGCGGCACCATATCCTCATCGGCATCCGGCGCATCGAACAGACCTTCCTCGACGTCGGATTCCGCAACACGTTTCACGGTGTGCCCGAGTTCTTCGGCTACCAGTTGGGCGGTATCAGCATCGATGACATCGGTGATTTTGTGCATTTCACCCTGTTTCATCAACAGCTTGATGACGTCAACACCCCGTTCGGCCATACGGTTGGCCAGTTCCTGAATAGTAATCGCTTCCGGAATCACCACTTCTCGGGTTATCTTTTCCTTCTGCTGCACCGAACGCTGCCCGGCAAGACGCTGCTGGCGGCGGCGGAACGCCGCAACGGAGCGTGTCCGTTCTTCCTCGCCGTCGGAGGCCATGGCATTGTTGACCGTCAAACGGCCCCGGCGACGTTCCTCCCCGCCGGTCGACTTGGGCACTTTCACCGCAACGTTGGTTTTGGCGTTGAGCATCGCCTTGCGGGAACCCTTGCCTGTTCCTTCCTCGTTATCCAGGAGTTCGGCAAGCATTTTGCCGGAGATTTTCTGCGGCTGAATCTTCTTGGTGATTTTCGTGACTTCGGGCTCACCGGGGGCCTCGGTCGGCAGAACCGGACGCGCCAGATGGTTGAGGCTGGGCGGGCGGCGTCCTTCGTATGCGCTGCGATTGCCGGCGCGGGGCGAACGGGCATCGGCGGCCTCGCCTTGAGTGCCGCCGCGTTTTTGCGCATAAGCACCGCTGCGGGCGCGCCCCTGACCGGCGGATTCATCATCCCTGTCCCTGCCGCGCGACGCCGGCGCCGCATCGGCGCCTTTCTGCGGGCGGCCGCGGCCTTTCGATTCCCGTTCTTCCTTCGCCGGGGAAGCCGGTTGCGACTCGACCACAGTCACCGGTTCCACGGGCTTGACCGCTTCGTCGGCGGGAGTTTCCGCAACAACCGCTTCCTGCGGTTCAGCCGCGGTGACGGGTTGTTCCGGTTCGGGAGCCCGCGCCTGTTCTTCCGCTTTGCGTCTCGCCAGTTCCGCTTCCTCGCGTTCACGGCGCGCGCGTTCCTCTTCTTCACGCCGCTTGGCATCGACAAGTGCGTTGAGCCGCGCATCGCGTTCATGATCAGAGAGATCCTGCACCGATGTCTGGCTGTGTCCGAACCCCGCCCCGGTTCGGCCGCGCCGTTGACCGGCATTACCGTCCCGTGCTCTCAATCCTCGATCGGATTGGGACCCGCCGTCGGCGACGGACTCGCCGTCACGCCCGGAATGGGAAGGCTGGGGCGATGTGCCCGGAGTGAAAACACGACGTTTGACCGTTTCGACGACCACCGCCTTGCTGCGGCCGTGGGAAAAACTCTGGCGCACCACGCCCTGCTCGACCGGGCGCTTTATTGTCAACGTCTTGGGAGGCAGCGGTGCCTTCTTGCTGTCGCCCTGATCAATCGTATCGTTCATCCGCTCATCAATCCCGCGGGTTAGAGGCTATCGGGTGTTCCGGAGTATTTTGTCAGGCGTTGGCCGAAAAACCCCGAAACCTGTGTTCACTATCATCATCTAATCGGAAACGCCGCACGATTCCCGGCGGCTTACCCGGATGTCAGCCGCGATATTCCTTCAACCGCTGCCAGCAATCCAGAAAACTCCTGTTTCCCGCCCCGGCAAGTATGACCGCATGTACCACATGAGGCCGCCCTAAAGCCAGAGACAATTCTTCTTCAGAAAGCACGTCAACAACCGGAATCACCGAAAATTCGTCGTTGAAGCGTTTGTGCAACGCCGATTCGATTTTGGCGCGGCCGTTTTCCGCGGCGTCCGACGCGTGCACAACGGCTGCCGGAAGCTTGTCGGCGATGGCCGCTTCCACCCGGGTAAACCCCGATACCACCAGCCCCGCCTTGTTCGTCAATGACAGCGCCCCGCGCAATTCCAGCACCAGAGCGCCATCGATGCGTTCCGCCAAATCCGGAGGAACCTGTACATCCTGTTTGAATCCTTTTGCGAACAGTTTTCTTTTCAGCGCCTCCCGCACTTTGGAACAGTTTCTCTCAACCCATACCCCTCTGCCGGGGAGTTTGTGTTTGGCGTCGAACACCACTTCTCCCTCCGGCGAAAGCACAAAACGCATCAGCCGCGAAACCGGGAAAACGGTTCTGGAAACAACACATTCTCGTTCCGCTGTCCGGGCCACCGACTCATAGTCCTTTATGTGTTGCCAATCCAGTGTTTATTCGCCCAAAGCCCGTGCAACCATCACACTTCTTCAAGCGTCCCATCCTCCTCTTCGGCATAAGGTTGTTCCTCACCGGGTTCTTCCACACTCAGTTCCACCCAGCCGACTTTTTGACGGGCTTCCATGATCATGGCCTCGGCGTCGGCGCGCGACAGCCCGAAATGTTCAAGATACCCTTCATAATGCTTGGCATTGGCACCTTTGCCCTCAGTCCATCCCAGCAAATCGTCGGGCACACACCCGGCAAAATCCTCGACGGTTTTCACGTCGTTCTTGCCGAGGGCAACGAGCATGGCGGTTGTCATTCCGTCAATGTCCCGCAGGTCGTCGGAGACTCCGAGTTCAATCCGTTCGGCGTTCTGTTCGGCTTCGAGGCGGCTCAGATGATCCTGCGCCCGCTGCTGGATTTCACGGGCGGTATCCTCGTCGAACCCCTGGATGGACGTCAATTCCGAAATATCCACGTAAGCCACTTCCTCGAGGGAGCGGAACCCCTCCGCGGCCAGCAGCTGCCCCAGGGTTTCGTCCACGTTCAGTGCTTCTATGAAATCCTGCGAGCGCTCGACGAATTCTTTCTGGCGACGCTCCGATTCCTCGGCTTCCGTCAGGATGTCGATATCCCAGCCGGTGAGCTGGGAAGCGAGGCGCACATTCTGTCCGCGCCGGCCGATGGCCAGCGACAACTGGTCGTTGGGAACCACCACTTCGATCCTCTCGGAATCCTCGTCGAGGACCACCTTCACCACTTCCGCCGGTTGCAGGGAATTGACGATAAAGGTCGCGGCGTCCACCGACCAGGGAATGATATCAACCTTTTCTCCCTGAAGTTCCTGGACCACCGCCTGCACGCGGGAGCCGCGCATACCGACGCAAGCGCCCACCGGATCGATGGAAGAATCCCTTGATGTTACGGCAATTTTCGCTCTTGAGCCGGGGTCGCGGGCCACGGCCTTGATTTCAATGATTCCGTCATAAATCTCGGGAACTTCGGCCGTGAACAGCTTCGCCATGAACTGAGGGTGGGTCCGTGACAGAAAAATCTGATGACCGCGCGTTTCCCTGCGAACGTCAAACAGCAGGGCGCGGATGCGATCTCCGGCTTTGAAGGTTTCCCGCGGAATCATCTCATCGCGGCGCAGCACCGCCTCGGTGCGCCCGAGGTCAACGATCACATTGCCGTATTCCACCCGGCGGACCGTACCATTGATGATCTCGCCGATGCGATCCTTGAACTCGATGAACTGTTGATCCCGTTCCGCGTCCCGCACCTTCTGAACGATAACCTGTTTGGCCGACTGCGCGGCAATGCGCCCGAAGTCAAACGGCGGAAGGGTTTC
>JAISTL010000291.1 GCA_031272615.1 Methylobacteriaceae bacterium
CCGGCGGCCTGCTGTTTCTGCCCTATCTCAACGGCGAGCGCAGCCCGGTGTTCGACACCCGGGCCCGCGGGCTGTTCTTCGGCATCGGCCTCAACACCCGCCGCGCCGAGTTGACCCGCGCCGTCATGGAGGGCGTCGGGTACGGCCTCGGGCAACTCATGGACATCATAGAAGGCGTGACCGGGACCCGCCTCGACCCCCTTCCCGTCTCCGGCGGCGGCGGCAAAGGCCGGCTGTGGATGCAAATCCTCTCCGACATTCTCGGCCGCACGCTCACCGTTTCCAACCTGCGGGATGCCGGCAGCGTCGGCGCCGCCATGCTGGGCGGCATCGCCGGCGGCCTCATTTCCCGCGATTTCAAACCCTTTGTGCCGGGCGAGCCGCTCACGTTCCACCCATCGCCCGAAACCGCCGAACCCTACGCCGACGCCGCCCGCCGGTATCGCGAGCTCTATCCGGCGGTCAAACACCTCTACGAATGACACCCCACGGATTTCAACATCAGGAGAACCTCAACCATGGACATTCAGAAAGCAAGGGAAGAGATCGTCGCCGCCGCCGCTTCCTGTTACAGAACCGGATTGGTGTCGGCGGCGGGCGGCAATATCAGCATGCGTGTCGGCGAGCAGATGCTGATCACCGCCACCAACGAATCCTTCCGTGAACTGACGACCGACGGCATCGTCACCGTCGCCATGGACGGGACCCTGGTGCACGCGGTCGGCGACCGCAAACCGTCCAAGGAAAAGAACCTGCATCTGGAGGTGTACAGGCGCAAGCCCGATATGCGCTGTGTCATCCACGTGCACCCTGTCTATTCCATCGCCTACACCGTCGCCGCCGGTCAGCGGTTTCCGCTGCCGACGGTCTCCGCGGTGGCGAAACTGAAGGAAATCGGCTTTGTGCCTGTGGCCGGCGGCGGCTCGTCCGCGCTGGTGGACGGCATATCCGCCGCGCTTGAGAAGGGGCCGGACTACATGCGGGTGCTGCTGCTGGAGCGCCACGGCATCGTCGTTTATGAAAAAGATATGAAGAACTGCCTGGATTTGACGGAACTCATGGAGGAGACGGCAAAGATCAACGTTCTGATCAGCGCCGTCACCCATTCCACCGGAATTGCCGACGCCGTTCTGCCGTGATCAACCGGCAGGGCGGGTTCCCCGCCGGCAATGCGGGAAGCGGTGTCCGTTCAACACGGAATGCGGCGCCAAAGCCTTCCGGGCTCTTCTCCCCCCTCGGGAGCCCGGACACCGCTCCCGCCCCTCCGCGCCCAAGGCAACGCAAAGGAGACTGTTCGTGGTTAACGTATTGATTGTCGGCGACGCCTTCTTCAACCCGGAAGACCTGCGTCAGCTGTTCGAAAGGAAGTTTCCCGGGAAAATATCGGTCCGAACGGAGTTCTTCTCCTTCCCCGAGTCCGAATACCCCATCGACCCGGACATGGCGATTCCCAGCGGCATGCTGATGGAAGACCCGAAAAAACGCGGCTCCTACCCGGATGCCGGGGTGCGGGAATTCTATGGCAACCCCTTCGCGCTTTCCGGCAAGGTGCGGGACACGGAGGTGCTGGTCATCCACGGCGCGGCGCTGCCCGCGGCGGTCATTGACGGGGCGGAGCAGCTGAAAGCCGTTATTGTGCTGCGCGGCGGGCCGGAGAATATCGCCATCGGTTCCCTGCGCGAGCGCGGCATCCGCCTGCTGCAGACCAGCGGCAAGAACGCCGACGGGGTCGCCGAGTTCACCCTTGGGGCGCTTCTTGATTTCGAGCGCGGCTTCACTTACGGCAACGCGCTGCTGCTGCAGAACCGTTGGTGGATCAAATCCCTCTCCGGGCGACAAAGCCGGGAACTGCGCCGCAAGACCTTCGGTTTTGTCGGTTACGGGCGCATCGCCCGCAGTCTGCGGCAGTTGCTCACCGGTTTTTCCGCCCGTGTCCTCGCTTATGACCCTTATGTCGACGCCGCGACGATGAACGCCGACGATGTTGAACCCGTCACCCTGAAACAGCTGCTGCGCACCGCCGATTACGTCAGTCTGCACGCCCGCGCCAAAAAGGGCGAGCCGCCGATGATGGGCGCGGAGCAGTTTGCGCTGATGCGTCCCGACGCCGTCCTCATCAACTCGGCCCGGGGCGCGCTGCTGGATTATCGGGCGCTGGAGGAGGCGCTTGAACAAAAGAAGATACGCGGCGCCGTGCTCGATGTGCTCGGCGACGCGCCGTTCTCTGACTATCAACCCCTGATCCGGAGACCCGATGTCCTGGTTACCCCGCATATCGCGGGGCACTCCCGGGAAACTGTGGAACGCGGATACGCCATGGCTGTCGACCTGCTCGGCGACTATCTGGCGATCCGTAAACCTTGAACGCCCCGCGGAGCTCCGCCCTCCGCGGCCCGAAAAGCGGGAGAAACGGGTAGCCCCAACACGGCGGAACGCTACATCCATACTGATAAGGAGATTTACATATGAATAAAATAATTTCATCACTGTTGGGATTGGGCGTCGGCATCATGCTGACGAGCGCGCCCGTTCAGGCGCAAACCTATGACGATGTGACGCTGCGCTTTTCGCTGAACGGGACGGATGTCTCGGTGGAAGCCCGCGTCATCAACAAGTTCACCGAGCTCGTCAAGGAAGCGTCCGGCGGCAAAATCAAAATCCAGTCCTTCCCCAACGCGCAGCTTGCCGGCGGCAACCTCGCCAAATCCGTCGAAATCGCCACCATGGGAACCGTCGACCTCGCCTGCTGGTCCCAGAGCGTCGTCGCCTCCCTGGACAACGGCCTCTTCGCCGTCCTGCTGCCGTGGGTGTTCAGTGATTACGCCCAGGCCGAAGAGGTCTACAATTCCACCGCCGGCGACTACATCACCAAGGCGCTGGGCAAACACGGCCTCACCTACATCACCTTCGCCCACAACGGCATCAAGGCGATGACCAACAGCAAGCGCCTGATCAAGAAGCCCGACGACCTGAAGAACATGAAGATCCGCGTGTCCGGCGGCGCTCTCAACATGGACTTCTACTCCGCCTTCGGCGCCGACCCCATCGCCATGAGCTGGAGCGAGGTGTACACCGCGCTGCAGCAGGGCACCGTCGACGGACACGACAACAGCCTGGTGACCATCAAATCGGCCAATATCCAGGAAGTGCAGAAATACATGACCATCAGCAAGCACATGTATGACGCGTTCCTGTTCGCCGCCTCCACCGACCGGTTTGCCAAGCTGAACAAGGACTCGCAGGAGCTCATCAAGGCCAAGCTGTCCGAGGCCGCCGCCATCGTCCGCAAGGAGTTTGTGGAGGAGGAAAGCGGCGTGCGCAAGGAATTCGAGGCCCAGGGCGTGGAGTTCTACGAGTTCACCCCGGAAGACACGGCGACCTTCAAGGCCGTGGCGCAGCCGGTGATCGACAAATACAAGGTCCAATACGGCGAAGAAGCCTGCAAGGCCTTCGGAATCAAATAACCCTTGAGTCCGACGCCGAAAACAACAAGAACCGGGATCAACCCGGCTGACTGTCCAACCTTGCGGCGGGTCTCCGGAAACGGAAGACCCGCCGGGTATGAGATTTCATTTCGAGACGACGTGATCGGACGATCACGAGAAACAACAGGGCTTCCGCCATGAACAAACGAGCGTTGCGTATCAGTGAATGGATCGCGGTGATACTGCTGCTGAGCATGACCTTGCTGACAACGGCGAACGTGTTTTCCCGCTATGTCTTTCACATGTCCATAGCCCTCACCGAGGAGCTGACGACCAACATGTTCGGTTTGCTGTCGTTCATCGGAGCGGCCATCGCCGCGGAGCGCGGCGCCCATCTCGGCCTGACGATTCTCACCGATCATCTCTCCGCCGGAGCCAATCGCCTGATCCGCGTTTTCGCCTGTTTCGTCAGCATGACGCTGCTTTGTTTCGTTGCCTGGCTCGGCGTCGACATGGTCCGCCACCAGATCCGGCTCGGCAATCTGTCCACCGGAATGCAGGTTCCCGAATGGATTTACGGTCTGATGGTCCCCTTCGGCTGCGCGCTGATCGCCGCCGCCTATCTGGTGAAAGTCATTGAACTCCTGCGGAAAGGGAAAGACGCGCCATGACCGCTGCCATCCTGTTCGGCTGTTTTCTGATACTGCTGCTTTTGAATATTCCCGTGGCCATCTGTCTCGGCTCCGCGGCCGTCATCGCCATGCTCAACGAAGATCTGCCGCTGAACATCATTGCCGTCAATTCCCAGGCGTCGGTCACCAAATTCGTGCTGCTGGCCATCCCCTTCTTCATTTTCGGCGGCAACATCATGGAGCGTTCCGGCATTTCCGAACGCCTCATCAATCTGGCGCAGGC
The DNA here is from genome assembly GCA_031272615.1 of Methylobacteriaceae bacterium. Taxonomy (GTDB): domain Bacteria; phylum Pseudomonadota; class Alphaproteobacteria; order Rhizobiales; family Beijerinckiaceae; genus Hohaiivirga. The sequence continues at coordinate 4,341 of JAISTL010000291.1, forward strand.
GCTGGTCGGCCACAAACGCGGCGGGCTGGCGGTGGTTTGCGTCATGGTGGCCTGCTTTTTCGCCGCCATTTCCGGCTCCGGGCCGGCAACGGTGGCGGCTCTCGGCATGATTCTCATCCCGGCGATGGTGAAAAGCGGCTACGGCGAAGGTTTCGGCGCCGCTTTGACGGCAACCGCCGGCGGCATCGGCCTGGTCATTCCGCCTTCCATATCTTTCGTGGTCATCAGTTCCATCACCGGCCTCTCCACCGGAAAGCTGTTCCTCTCCGGCGTCGTGCCGGGTCTGGTGTGGGGCCTGTCGCTGGTCGTCGCCTCCATCTTCATCCTGCGTTCGGCGAAACTCGAGCTGCTGCCCAGGGCCACCGGCGCCGAGCGCCTGCGCGCCTTCAAGGAGTCGGTCTGGGGCCTGCTGATGCCGGTCATCATACTTGGCGGCATTTACGGCGGTATTTTCACGCCCACCGAGGCCGCGGCGGTGTCGGCCTTCTACGGCATTCTCGTCGGCTTTTTCATCTACCGCAATCTCACTTTTGCCGATTTGTTCGACGTCGCCGTCACCTCAGTGGTCCAGACGTCGGTGGTCATGTTCATCATCATGATGGCGAGCCTCTTTGCCCTGGTCACCACCATCAGCGGCGTCGGCGGCGCGGTCAGCCAGGTGCTGATGGATTTCGCCGGCGGCAACAAGATCCTCTTCCTGATTGTGGTCAACGTGATTTTCCTGCTGGCCGGCTGCATCATGGACGGCAACTCCGCCTATTACATCTTCCTGCCCATCATGATGCCCGTTGCCGTGAATCTGGGGATTGACCCCATCCACCTGTGCTGCATCATGGTGGTGAACATCGCCATCGGCCTGGTGACCCCGCCCGTCGGCGCCAATCTCTACGTGGCGTGCTCCATCTCCGGCCTCTCGCTCAAGAAGCTGTCATGGGAATGCCTGCCGTTCGTCATCGCGTCCATCATCGCCCTGCTGTTCATCACCTATATTCCACCACTGGTGCTTTATCTGCCGGGCCTGATGCGATAAGGAGACCTCTGTCGTGACCGGCGGCAATGCCGGGTTGAAAAAAGGGAGATGACGCCATGGATATCGTAGTATTGGACGGCCGCGCAGCGGTTGACGCCTGAACACGCAGACAAGCCGGGACGGAATGGTTTTCACGGTCTGTCCCGGTTGTTGCGGCCGCTACGCCACTTTGGCGTTGATCATTTTGCTTTGAAAGAATTCGATAAACACATTGTAGACGTCAAGATTTCTGACCTTGTTATAGAACAGCAACCGCGTCGGACGAAGATAAGGTTCGCCCTTGATATTCAAAATGGGCATGGTGAACAGGCGCTCGTCTTCCGGAACGGAGATGGAAGGGACGATTGAAAAACCGAGCCCGGCTTTGACAAATTCGATACAACTGTAGGAATTATGTGTATTAATCAGAATGTTACGGGGAGTCGTGAA
>JAISTL010000321.1 GCA_031272615.1 Methylobacteriaceae bacterium
CTGGGGCGCGCCGTAAACCAGCGACGTCTGGCCGAAACCGATATGGGACGTGGGGTCGGTGACAATGCTGGTGGTGGCGGTGATGGTGGTCGGCCCGCCTCCGTCGACAAATCCGGCCAGCAGGGTGGTGTTGGCGCCGGTGGCAAAGGAATAGACGTTCATCGCCCCGGCGTACTCGAGCGTACCGCCGTGCAGGCTGACATTGAGGCTTTCCGGGCCGGTGATGTTGCCGCGGTAGTTCAGGAAAAAGTTGATGTCCGGCGACGCGGTGACTCCGCCGGAACCGTTACCGGCCAAGCCGAATGTGAGGTTGGTCATGTAGGATTCCGGGTCGGTGTTCACCACGGGCGACGGATGGGCCGCCGGATCCCAGCGGGAGATGATGTCGCCGCTGATGGAGGCGCCGTTCATCACATTGATGTTCGCCACATGAGCGCCGGGGCCGATATAGAGGGCGATGTCACGGCCGTCATAATCGACGAATTCTCCTGAAAGCCATTGTCCGTCCGGGTTTGACGCTCCGCCGAGCAAAGCTCCCGACAGGTTGAACTCCTCGACCAGCGGCCCGCCGATGTTCAGCCAGGTGCCGATCGCATCGTTCTCCGGATAGCGGCCGTAGGACATGAGTCGATAGGCCACGTAGGGCGCGCCGAAATCAAAGCGGGCGCCGATACCCATGGACCCGGTGGCGCTGATGCTCCCCTGGCTGTTGATGACATGGCCGGAGCCGAAGGCAACGAGCAGCCCCGTCCCCTGGGTCCCCTCGGCGGTGACCCGCACACCCGGATTGATGCGCACGGTATTTTCGAAACCGTCGACCCGCACTCCGGCGCCGGAGCGCCCGTCGGCCAGCAAATCCGCCGTCTGGGTGATGTCATAGGCGCTGCCGAAAATATGCAGCCCGACACCCCACGGCGAAAGGTTGGGACGGCCGACATTATAACCCAGCCAGGTTCCGCCCGGATTCAGACCCTTGCTGTCATAGAAACCCGCGCTACTCACCACCGTTTTCGTCACGAGCCGGTCGTCATCATAATACGAGCGGCCGTAAAAGGCGCGTAAATCCACATCATAACCGATGTCTTTGATGGCGGCGAGTTCCACCTCGGTGAACATCGCATAATTGGAAATCTGACCGTGGGTCATGAGGCCGTTGCGGATGCCGAAGTGGCTCGTTTCCTGACTGGACCCGTGGGCCAGGGGCACCGGTCCGCCGTAGAGCGCCATGGCGGTGGGGCCGTAGAAGTTCAAAGTGCCGGCAACGCCGGGGTAGGGATTGCGATCGGCATATCCGGCGCCGGCCGTACCGCCGCTGCCGACGAGATCCTGCCAATCCGGATTTCCGCCGGTAATCCCCAGAGAATGCCCCATTTCGTGAATGAAGACCGCCGTCATGTCTGTTGCGGTTTCGGGCACACTGGACGATGCCTGGGTGTCCCAGGCAATATTGTGGAATTCTATCAGCGTGTGGGGATCCGGGGAAACATCACCGGCGACGTTCGACGGCTGGCGCATATCGGTGGGTCCTTGCAGCGCCTGGAACATCAGGCCGAAACCGCCCGGCCCTCCATAGTAATAGGTGAAGGCGTTGAAGGTCGTCGCGGTATCCATCCCGATGCGGACGATTCCGGGAGCAAACGGCGCGCTGTTGGGCTTCAGCACAGCCGCCCAGTATTCCGCGCCCAGCGTGATGGCTGACTTTTCCGCCGCGGTATAATTACGCGGAGAATACTCGTTGACACCCGAATACCAGAAGGGCGCGTCCGCGCCGTATATCTCAACCACAAACACCACGTCGCCGTTGGCGTTCGTGACGTTGCGGATGTCCACCGTCTCCGCCGCCGCGGGAGGGGTGGCTTGCGCAAGCACGGCAAGGCAAAAGAGCGCGGGCCACGCCTTCGGGGCCCGACGCCGTCCGGCGACCGCCTGATTTGTTACTGACATGACACTCGTACTCAACAACGTTGACAACACACACTGAGACACCGGGAGATTCCTTTGTATCCGGGCAACTACCCTTTATTTACCTAAAAACGAAGTTACCCGGATAAAGTGAATTTTTGGTTTCCATCCGATAAAAAACTTCTTAACGAAAGGTTTTTCCGCCACGGCGGCGCGTCACCCACGAGCGTAAGCGAAGCAATCCCGTGACGCCGCCCGCGATGCCGCGGCGGGTTATCCCCTTGTCGCGTCCATCGCTTTGCGGTCGGGTGTCTCCGCTTTGTGCCGGGTCATCGGCACAATGGCGTGAAAACCGGTGATGACCCCGAAATCCCGATTGACATGAGCGCGAACAATCATATTATGCGGCAGATTGATTGTTTGCAATCATTCTCGTCTTCAGGCGGTGTTTCATGGCTTTGAGTGCCCATACACGGGAGTCTGCCGGAGGGTCGGCGCGGGGGAAACGGCTCCCGGCGGCGCAACGGCATTCAAGACTTCTGCGATATCTGCACCAGAAACATTTTGCCGATGTGAACGAGCTGACATCACAGTTGAACGTCTCCGTTGCGACCATTCGCCGGGATTTGTCGGAACTCGAAAAAAGCGGCCTGTTGTCCCGTATCCATGGCGGCGCCGTCGCGGCGCCGCAGGTCACTACAGATTACGACGCATCAATCCGTGAAACCATGAATCTCGAGGAGAAGAAGCGTATCGCCAAAGCCGCGGCGCAATTGGTCGTAGACGACGATACCGTGATGATCGACAGCGGAACGACATCCCGGCAGGTCGCGGAGTTTCTGGCGGATAACCAGACGCTGACGTTTGTGACCAACGGTATCGACGTGTTTTTGACCCTCGTGGCCAAAGGGTGTTATCGTATTCATTTCATCGGCGGAGAATGGGTGCCCATCAACCGGTCCTTCGGGGGCAACCTGGCGGTGGAAACGGCGCGCAAATTCACCGTGGACAAGGCGTTTCTCAGCGTCGCCGCGGTGGATGTCAAGCGCGGGCAGATTTGTACGCTTCATCCGCAGATCGGCTGTGTCCAGCAAATGATGATTGAAAGCGCCAACACGGTGATTGTTGTTGCGGATTATTCGAAATTCGGCAGGGCGGCGTTGTCGGTCATCACATCCCTGAACACCATCGATTATATCGTCACCGATGACAAGGCGCGTCCGCGGATTGCGTCGTTGCCGGAGGCCGTCAAAAGGAAATTCATTATCGCGGAGGAATAATCACGGCGCCGTTCGCCGGAAAGAATCGGAGCGGGGCCGTGTTTTTCAGCTGTTTTGCAATCTTGTCAAGGAATCAAAGAGGGTCACGTGTCCAGAATCAGGGTCGAAAACGTCGTAAAACGATGGGGGCAGGTTTTCGCGGTCCATGACGTCAGTTTCCAGACCCGCGACACCGAATTTGTCGCGCTTCTCGGACCGTCGGGATGCGGCAAGTCAACGGTGCTGCGTCTGATTTCGGGGCTGGAAACCGTCACGTCGGGCAAAATCTTCATCGATGACAAAGAGGTGACCGATACTCCCCCGGCCAGGCGCGGCCTGGCCATGGTGTTCCAATCCTACGCCCTTTTCCCGCATCTGACGGTGGCCGACAACATCACCTTCGGGCTTTCCGTCCGCGGAGTGCCGAAACCTGAACGCGCCCGGCGATTGCAGAAAACCGCGGAACTCCTGGAGCTGCTTCCGCTGCTGGACCGCCGCCCCAGCCAGTTGTCCGGCGGGCAGCAACAACGCGTCGCCCTGGGGCGGGCCCTGATTGCGGAAACGCCGATTTGCCTGCTGGATGAGCCGCTCTCCAATCTCGACGCCCAATTGCGGGCGGAAATGCGTTACGAAATCCGCTCGCTGCAGCAGAGACTGGGCATCACCATGATTTTCGTCACCCATGACCAGACGGAGGCGATGAGCATGGCAGACCGGATCATTCTGATGCGCGCCGGCAAGGTTGAGCAAATCGGCGCGCCCATTGACTTTTACGAGAAGCCGGCATCGACCTTCGCCGCCCGCTTCATCGGCACGCCGCCGATGAATGTGCTGGACCTGGCGGAAACCGGCAACGGCCTGATCATCGACGGCGCCGAACCGGAGGTGGTCGCGCCCCGAACAGGAACCGCCCTGAGGATGGGAATGCGTCCGGAAGACATCAGTTTTTCCCAGACCGGGCACGCCGCCCGGGTTGTCAGTTCGGAATACTTCGGGGCGGACACGATTACAAACTGTTCCATCGGTTCGCAAACCATTTTCGTGCGGACCCCCGGATTCCCGCATCTGGCCACAGGGCAAACCGTTCGTTTGTCATGGCCGCCCGACAAGCAACATTTCTTCAGCAAGGAGACCGGATTACGTTTTGAAGGCGTTGAACCCGCATCATGAGTTCCAGTGGTCCTGAACCGGTTCGGCCGTTCCGCAGGACCACACGACAACAATAATATTTCGCTCACCAGCCAACATCAGGAGGAGATCCATGGCAAATTGGAATAGGGTATTCCGGAGCGCTTTGCTCACGGCGGCTCTGGTCGGCGCATCCACTTGCGCGTCCTGGGCAAAGACCACGGTGACTTTTTTCTATCCCGTTCAGGTCGGCGGCCCGCTGACCCAGGTGATCGACGGGTATGTGGAGGAATTCGAGAAAGCCAACCCGGACATCGACGTCATCCCGGTTTATTCCGGCAACTACTGGGACACCACCACCAAAGCCCTGACGGCCGACAAGAGCGGCAAACCGCCGACAACCGCCGTGCTGCTCGCCACCGACGTTTTTACCTTTATCGATGAAGACGCGGTGGAACCCTTCGACGACTTCATCAAATCCGATGAGGACAAAAAATGGGTCGACGGGTTCATGCCCGCATATCTCGCCAGCGCCAGGGTTGAAGGGAAACTGTGGTGCATCCCGTTCCAGCGCTCCACCGCGGTTCTCTACTGGAACAAAAAGGCCTTCAAGGAAGCCGGTCTGGACCCGGAAAAATACCCGACAACCTGGGACGAAATGGTTGAATACGGCAAGGCGGTTGTCAAGAAAGACGCCTCCGGGCGCGTGACGCGGTGGGGCGTGGGCATTCCGGGCAATGTCGGCTCGTCGTCATGGCTGTTCGGCGCTCTGGCCAACGAAAACGGCGCCATTCTGGTGAACGAGGCCGGAGACAAATCCGACCTGACCAACAAGGCGGTGGTGGAAGCGCTGCAGTTCTGGGTGGACCTCAGCGGCAAATACGGCATTCATCCGCCGGGATTGCTGGAATGGGGAACAACCCCGTCGGACTTCCTGGAGGAACGGATCGCCATGATCTGGCACACCACCGGAAACCTGACCAATCTGCGCAAGAACGCAACCTTCGAGTTCGGCGTGGCGCCCTATCCGGCCAAGGTGCGGGCGGGCTCCGTGCTGGGCGGCGGCAACTTCTATATCTTCAAGAAGGCGCCGGATGAAGAAAAGCAGGCGGCGTTCAAGTTCATCCAGTACATGACGTCCGATGAACTGCTGGCCGACTGGGCGATCAAGACCGGTTACGTCGCGCCGCGCGACGGTTCGTGGGATACCGAGGCGATGAAGACCTACCTCAAGGAGGTTCCCGAAGCCGCCGTCGCCCGTGACCAGATTTCAAGCTCGGTTCCGGAATGGTCCACCCACGAGAA
>JAISTL010000337.1 GCA_031272615.1 Methylobacteriaceae bacterium
GGACCGGGGCCGATAGGGGCGGTGTTCCGGTGTGCTCTCGAACGGCGGAAAAATTCGCGCCGTGGGAGTGCTTCTTCCTTTTTTCTTGGACTTGTCATTTTACGCGTGCTAGAGACGAGCGGAAATGTTAATGAGGCTCTCAAGAGCTGTTTTACGTTGGGGGATAAGGTGTCGGAATTATTTGAAAATGTTCCTCTTTCTGAGCTTGCCAATGCGTTGCGGGCTCTTTCCGTGGACACCGTCGAGAAGGCAAAGTCGGGCCATCCCGGGTTGCCGATGGGTGCAGCCGATATCGTTACGGTGCTGTTCACCCGGTTTCTGAAGTATGACACCGCCGATACCAAATGGCCGGACCGGGACCGTTTTATCCTGTCGGCGGGGCATGGGTCGGCGATGCTGTATTCCCTTCTGCATCTCACCGGCGTCGAGGGGGTGACCATCGACGAACTCAAACGTTTTCGTCAACTGGGGTCGCTCACTCCCGGGCATCCGGAAAACTGGGTGACTCCCGGAGTCGAAATCACCACCGGGCCGCTGGGGCAGGGCATCGCCACATCGGTGGGCTTCGCCTTGGCCGAGCGTATGCTCAATTCCGAATACGGCGATGAACTCATCAAGCACTACACCTATGTGCTGGCCTCCGAGGGTGATTTCATGGAGGGCGTCAGCCAGGAGGCGATTGCGCTGGCGGGGCATCTCAAACTGGAGCGTCTCATTGTATTATATGATGACAACGGCGTTTCCATTGACGGGCCGCTGTCGCTTTCAGATTCCGTTGATCAGACAGAACGGTTGAAGTCCGCCGGCTGGAACGCCGTGCGGGTGGACGGGCACAATTACGCTGAAATCGCCGGAGCGATTGAAAAAGCCCAAAATACCGACCGCCCGACGTTCATCGCCTGCAAAACCACCATCGGTTACGGCGCCCCGAACAAGGCCGGGAAATCCAAGGCCCACGGCGAACCGCTGGGTCCGGAGGAGCTTGCCGGGGCGAAGAAAGCCTGGAACTGGACCTACGGGCCGTTCGAGGTGCCCGATCATATCCGTGCCGCATGGCTCAAGGCGGGCAGACGCGGCAAGACGGAACGTGACGCGTGGCAGCAGCGCCTCGAACTGATTGCGCCGGACAAGCGCGCTGAATTCCTGCGGCGCATGAACCGCGAAGTGAGTCCGGCTCTCAAGCCGGCGGTGGCCGAGCTGAAGGAGAGCGCCGTTGCCGAGCCCAAGGCCATGGCCACCCGCAAGGCGAGTGGGGCGGTGATCGGCACGGTGATGAAAGCGGTGCCGGAACTGGTGCTCGGCTCCGCCGATCTCACGCCCTCCAACAATACCCGGACCGCCGACGTCAAAGACATCGCCCCGCGCGATTACAACGGGCGGTATATCCACTGGGGCATTCGCGAACATGGTATGGCGGCGGCCCTGAACGGCATGACCCTGCACGGGGGCTATCGCGTCGCGTCCGGCGCGTTCCTGGTGTTTGCCGATTATGCCCGCCCGGCCATCCGCCTCGCGGCGCTGTCGAAACTGCCGGTGATTTATGTCTTTACCCACGATTCCATCGGAGTCGGCGAAGACGGGCCCACCCATCAGCCCGTTGAGACCATTGCCGGGATGCGCGCCGTGCCGAACTTGCGGGTGTTCCGCCCCGCCGACATTGTGGAAACCGCGGAATGCTGGCAACTGGCGCTGGAAAGCGAGGGGACGCCCACCGTTCTGGCCTTGAGTCGTCAGGATGTTCCGCAGTTGCGTCTGAAGAACAGCGCGGAAAACCTCAGCGCGACCGGAGGCTATGAACTGATTGCCGCGGACGGCGAAGCTAGGGTCAGCCTGTTCGCTTCCGGCACGGAAGTGTCTTTGGCGGTGGACGCCTGCAAAAAGCTGGTGGAGCGCGGCATCGCGACGCGGGTGGTGTCAGTGCCGTCGCTGGAACTGTTGATCGATCAGCCGGAGGATGTGAAGGCGCGGATCGTCGGAAAGGCACCGATCAAGGTCGGGATTGAAGCCGGTGTGCGTTTCGGTTGGGACGCGGTGATCGGCAGTGACGGAATTTTTGTTGGAATGAAAGGGTTTGGCGCGAGCGCGCCGGCCAAGGACCTTTATCCTTATTTCGGCATCACGGCCGACGCCGTGGTGGAGAAAGTGCTCAAGGCGGCAGGGTAGGGGTTTTTCCTGCTTCCGCGGCATGGAAACGGGGCGTGCGTAACCTATATTCCCGTAACATGCACCCGGAGGCCGGTATCGAAAGGGGGAGACACCCCCGGGGCATTTAGCCTTTTTGATTTCCGGAAGGGTGGTGTTTCACCCTTTCTCTGGTCCTGTGGTTTTCGCGTCCGGCGGGGTGTTCCGGTTCGAACGCGGAGGAGTTCCCTTTGCGGTATTGATGTCGCGCGGGGTCTGTCGAGCGCCGACCGTTCGTTCACGGCTGTTGCCGATGGCGACAATGGTCCGGGCGTTTCAAGAGTTCTTGAATTGTTAAATCGCACGGGTAGTTGACCCATTATCTTGAGGAGATAAATCTATGACTGTCAAGGTTTCCATTAACGGTTTCGGGCGTATCGGACGCAATGTGCTGCGCGCCATTGTCGAGTCCGGTCGCAAGGACATCGAAATCGTATCCGTAAACGATCTCGGTCCGGTTGAGACCAATGCTCACCTGTTGCGGCATGACTCCATCCACGGCAAGTTCCCGGCGGAAGTCGGCGTCGAAGGCGAGTATATCGTTGTCAACGGCCAGAAGATTCTGGTGACTGCCATCCGCAACCCGGAAGAACTGCCCCATGCCAAGCTCGGCGTGGACATCTGCATGGAATGCACCGGCATTTTCACCGCCCGTGACAAGGCGGCCGTCCATCTCAAGGCCGGCGCCAAGCGCGTGCTGGTTTCCGCCCCGTCGGACGGCGCGGATCTGACAGTGGTGTTCGGCGTCAACGACAACAAGTTGACCAAAGAGATGCTGGTGGTCTCCAACGCCTCCTGCACGACCAACTGTCTGGCCCCGGTGGTGCATGTTCTGCACAATGCCATCGGTATCGAACGTGGCTACATGACCACCGTGCACTCCTACACCAATGACCAGCCGTCACTGGACCAGATGCACAAGGATCTCTATCGCGCCCGCGCCGCGGCCGTGTCGATGATCCCCACCTCCACCGGCGCCGCCAAGGCTGTCGGCCTGGTGATTCCGGAACTGAAAGGCAAACTCGACGGTTCGTCGATTCGCGTGCCGACGCCGAACGTGTCGGTGGTGGATTTCAAGTTCATTCCCAAGCGGCCGACCGACAAGGATGAAATCAACGAGGCCATCAAGGCCGCCGTCGCCGGCGAGCTGAAGGGTATTCTCAACTATACCACCGACAAGCTTGTCTCCATTGACTTCAACCATGATCCGCATTCGTCGACGTTCCACGGCGATCAGACCAAGGTGATTGACGGCACATTTGCCCGTATCATGGCGTGGTACGACAACGAGTGGGGCTTCTCGAACCGTATGGCGGACACCGCCGTGGCAATGGCGAAACTCATCTGACGGTATGTCGCGGGAGGAGCGGGCAACCGCTCCTCCTTTTGTTTTAATTCCATTATTCATCAGGGACTTAGAAACATGGGCGCTTTTCATACTCTCGACGACGTCGACGTAAAAGGTAAACGGGTTCTGGTTCGTGTGGACCTCAACGTGCCGATGGAAAACGGCAGGGTCACCGATGCGACCAGAATTGAACGTGTCGTGCCCACATTGCAGGAACTCTCCAGCAAGGGCGCAAAAGTGATTATTCTGGCACATTTCGGCCGGCCGAAAGGCGGTCCGGATCCGAAATACTCCCTGCAGCAGGTGGTGCCCACCGTTGCCGGAATACTGCGCCACCCTGAGGCATTCGCCGCGGACTGCATCGGGCCGAAGGCGGAGGAAGCCGTTGCCGCCATGAAGGAAGGCGATTTCCTCGTTCTGGAAAACACCCGGTTCTATCCGGGAGAAGAAAAGAATGACCCGGAGTTTATCAAGGAACTGGCGAAAAACGGCGATATTTTCGTCAATGACGCCTTTTCCGCGGCGCATCGCGCCCACGCCTCCACCGAGGGGCTGGCGCATCTGCTCCCGGCCTATGCCGGGCGGTGCATGGAGCAGGAACTGGATGCCCTGACCAAGGGGCTGGAAGCGCCGAAGCGGCCGTTGATCGCCGTGGTCGGCGGCGCCAAGGTTTCCACCAAGATCGATTTGCTGGAAAACCTGGTGGACAAGGTTGACGCCCTCGTCATCGGCGGCGGCATGGCCAACACCTTCCTGCACGCGACGGATTTCGCGGTGGGGAAATCCCTTGCCGAGCACGATCTGGCGCCGACGGCTCAGAAAATCCTGCAAAAAGCGCGGGAAAAGGGCTGCGCCGTGATTTTGCCGGTGGATGCGGTGGTCGCCAATGAGTTCAAGCCCGGCGCCGAGCATTTCACCTACGGTATCGATGCCATTCCGGCTGACGGAATGATTCTCGATGTCGGCGCCCAGTCCATCGCCCGCATCAACGCGGCGATCAACGAAGCGGCGACGCTGGTGTGGAACGGCCCGCTGGGCGCCTTCGAGGTGGAACCCTTTGACAGGGGAACCGTCGAAGCGGCCAGGCATGCCGGCGAGCGCACCAGGGAAGGCAAGCTGGTTTCGGTTGCCGGAGGCGGCGATACCGTTGCGGCGTTGAACCACGCCGGTGTCGCGGACCAGTTCACCTATATTTCAACGGCGGGCGGCGCCTTCCTGGAGTGGATGGAAGGCAAGGAACTGCCCGGGGTGGAAGCTCTGCGCCGTTAAACACCACTTTATCAAGCGTCATGCGGTCGTCAGTGGGAATTCCAAGCGACCGCATGTATTTTCGGGATCCTGAACCAGGATCATATCAAGGAGTCGACTATGGCCCGAATTACTTTGAGGCAGTTGTTGGATCACGCGGCGGAAAACGGTTATGGTCTGCCGGCGTTCAACATCAACAATATGGAGCAGGGACTGGCGGTGATGGAAGCCGCCGACGCCGTCAACGCTCCGGTTATCATCCAGGCGAGCCGGGGCGCGCGCGCCTATGCCAACGATATCATGCTGGCATATATGATTGACGCTCTGGTTGAGATTTATCCGCACATTCCGGTGTGCATGCACTTGGACCACGGCAACGGGCCGGCCACCTGCGTCACCGCCATTCAGAACGGATTCACATCGGTGATGATGGACGGTTCTCTGGATGCCGGCGGCAAGAAGCCCTCCACCTATGAATACAATGTGGAGGTGACACGCAAGGTGGCGGAAATCGCCCACTATGCCGGGGTGTCCACCGAGGGTGAACTGGGTGTGCTCGGTTCCCTCGAAACCGGCGAGGGCGAGAAGGAAGACGGGCACGGCGCCGAAGGCAAGCTCTCCCACGATCAGTTGCTGACCGACCCGGACCAGGCGGTGGATTTCGTCAAGAAAGCCAATGTCGACGCCTTGGCCGTGGCGATGGGAACGTCCCATGGCGCCTACAAGTTCACCCGCAAGCCCGACGGCGCGGTTCTGGCCATGAACGTCATCGAGGAGATTCACCGGCGTCTGCCCAACACCCACCTGGTGATGCACGGCTCATCCTCGGTGCCGCAGGATTTGCAGGACATCATCAACAAGTACGGCGGAAAGATGCCGCAGACCTGGGGCGTTCCGGTGGAGGAGATTCAGCGCGGCATCAAATCGGGCGTGCGCAAGGTGAACATCGACACGGACTGCCGCTTGGCCATCACCGGGCAGATCCGGCGCATTTTCGCCGAGAATCCGGCGGAGTTCGACCCGCGCAAATATCTGACGCCGGCCCGGGAAGCGATGGCGAAGCTGTGCAAGGAGCGCTTTCAGCTGTTCGGCGCCGAAGGCCAGGCCTCCAAAATCAAGCCCGTGTCGCTTGCCGCCATGGCCAAGCGCTACGCCTCCGGCGAGCTCGACCAGAAGTTCGCGTAGGGCTTGGAAAGTCGAGATATGTGAAACCGCAAGCGGAGCCTTCGGGCTCCGTTTTTTGTGGATTCACGGGTGCTCCGTTATGCCTTTCATATCGCCGGAGCATTTCATCCGGATTGCTTCGTTCCCCGGGAATAACGGCGGTGCTGAGACAGAAAGCGGCGGGGTCCAAATTGCCCGGTTTTCCTATGGAAACTTCTTGCCCTTGTCGGTACGCAGCATCATGGCCCTGAGGGCGGTGTAAGCCCGTGGGTCGGTTTCCGCCGCCCGGTAATACCAGCGTGTGGCTTCCCTGTAGTTCGGCTTGACGCCTTCGCCGGTCTCATAGGCGGCGGCCAGCTTGAACTGGGCGTCGGAAAGCCCCTGTTCGGCGGCTTTGCGGAACCAAGAGACGGCCCTGGCGGCATTTTTCTTCACCCCTTTGCCTTCGGCGTAGGCCATGCCGAGGGCGTAGCGCGCCCTGGCCGATCCTTTGTCGGCGCCGCGGCGGAACCAGTCAAAGGCCTTGGCGGCGTTTGCCTCCACGCCGCGGCCTTCGGAGTAGATGGCGCCGAGATGGGTGTAGGCTTCGGCGAAACCGCGTTTTGCCGCCTTGAGATGCCAGGCGTGGGCCTCGGTGTCGTTCTGTTCGACGCCGTGCCCCAAGCCGTACAAAACTCCCATGGCATCCTGGGCGTTGACCAGCCCGAGTTCCGCCGCTTTCCGCGTCCAGCGCGCCGCTTCCGTGAGATCCCGCTCAACGCCGTCGCCGAGATAATACAGGCGCGCCAAGGCAAACTGCGCCGCGGCGTTCCCCTGTTCGGCCTTTTCCGTCAGCGTCTCGATGGGAGTGGTCTCGGCGGCCTGCCTGGCTTTTTCGCCGTAAATGTCGAAGGTGATGACTCCGAGTTTTTCCAGCTTGAGAACGGCGTCATAATACCCTTCCTGGGCAGCCTTTTGATACCATTCCACTGCCGCAGTCCTGTCCTGGTTCACGCCTTCGCCCGCCTCGTACATCTCACCCAATTGATACTGGGCCGCAGCGTTTTTGTTGTCGGCCGCCTTGCGGAGCCATTCCGCCGCTTCGGCGGGGTTTTTGTCCACACTGTCTCCCCGGGCGTAGAGCATTCCGAGAGAATACTGCGCGTCGACCTGGCCCTGCTCAGCGGCCTTTTTCAAATAGTTCACGGCGCCGGGTAGATCCTGCGGCGCGCCCTGGTCCGTTTTGGCGAGAAAGTGGGTGGCCAGTTGGTACTGGGCATCGGCCAGGCCGCCATCGGCGGATTTGCGCAGCCATTCCATCCCCAAGGTGCTGTCGGCGGCAGTTCCGGTTCCGCTGAAATAGGCGTCACTCAACTGATACTGCGCCCGGGTGTCACCGGTTTCGGCCCGTTGCCGGAGTGCGGCAAATTCCCTGTCGGCCTTTTGCTGCACAAAATTGTCATAGGCGGCTTTGCCCTCGTCGCCCAAATCCTTCAATTCGTTCAGGGCCCGTTGGTCGCCGTTTTCGGCGGCTTTGAGAAACCACGAAATGGCCCGGGGCACATCCCGCCCTATGCCTTCGCCGCGCTTCAACAACATGGCGAGTTCATATTGGGAAGGAACGTTGCCGTTTTCCGCGGCGATGAGATACCACTCCGCAGCCTGTTCCGGGTCTTTTTCCACGCCCCGTCCGTCGCGATAAACGTTGCCCAGATTGTGATGCGCCCCGATAATTCCCCTTTGGGCCGCACGTTTGTAATATTCGACGGCGCGAGGGCGATCTTCCTCGACGCCTTGCCCGGTTTCATACATGATTCCCAAAAGGTGCCATGCGAAGGGGTATTTCCGGTCCGCGGCCTTTTGCGCCCATTGAGCGGCCTTTTGCCTGTCCATCGGGACGTCGCGACCCATGAAATACGTCATGGCCACGGCGTACTCCGCCGCAGGATACCCCTGTTCGGCGGACGCGAGGTGATATCCCAGAGCAAGGGCGGGGTTGCGCTCAACGCCCCTCCCGGAAGCGTACAGTTCGCCGAGTTGATATTGCGCGCCGGCGTTGCCCTGTCCGGCGGACTTGCTGAACCAGTCAAACGCTTTGGAATAATCGCGCTCAACTCCCTCGCCAATGAGATAAAGCATACCGAGATCAAACTGAGCCGCGGCGTCACCCTGTTCGGCGGCAACGCGAAACTTTTCGGCGGGAGAGGCGGGAGTTTCCTGTGCATATGCGGGAGGCACAACCGTAAAACCGGTTGTGTCGGTGAGCCGACCGCCGGCGAGGAGCGCCAGCCCGACATACAATGGGATGATTTCGTATTTGCGCAGGTGCATCATCAGGTTTCCCGTTTCAATACTGTTGTTGTTCTGGTGGACTCGCAGGGTTGGTGTTCATGGTTCCGCAAGGAGTCGGGGCGCCCGGGCGGTTTGCGGGTGTCGTGACGCACTCCCGAAGGTCAAAAGCATCAGGCATGCGGGCGTTGCGCCGCGGTTCGTTGTACACCCGGATGCGCCTTCAAGGCAAACGGGAACTGATGCGCGGCCCATGGTGATATCATGCGAAATCGCAATGGATTTTCTTCGAGCGATAAAATATAGTCGGGCGGAAGCTGTTTCGACAAGATCGTCGGGATCTTCGGAGCGTTAAAACTGGAGCATTGCCAATGGCGCAGGGTGATTCGCCGCGTCTTTACCTGATTGCACCGGCGGTGGATGAGTGGGGGGACTTTCTGGCCATGCTGGAGGAGGCTTGCGCGGCCGGAGATGTCGCGTCGCTTCTGGTGACGTTGCCGCCGGTCGATGCCCGCGCCCGGGTGAATTTCGTAAAAGCGGCGGCCGCGGTGGTTCAGAAGTACGGGACGGCGCTTCTGGCCCGTTATCCGGATACGGAAGAATTGATTCGCCAGGCGTTTCGCGGCGGAGCCGACGGCATACATGTGATGGGGGGCGGGGACACGCTCCTTGCGGTGCGCGGGCAAATCGGGAATGATGCCATTCTCGGAGCCGGAGGTTTGAAATCACGGGATGACGCCATGTGGGCGGGAGAGCGCGGCGCGGATTATGTGATGTTCGGAGAGCCGCATGCGGACGGATTCGTGCCTCCCCTTTCGCAAATCCGTGAGCGGGTGGCGTGGTGGTGCGAGATTTTCAACATTCCGTGTGTCGCCTACGCGCCGGATCAAACTGCGCTGGAAGCTCTGGCGGACGCCGGCGCCGAGTTTCTGGCGGTGGATGAACCGGTGTGGAAACACCCGCGGGGCGCCGGCGCGGCGGTGGGCGAATTGAACGATATTCTGAAAAACTACAGGGTGGCGGAATGATGAACAGCATTCGGTTCAGATTCATGCTCGCGGGAATTCTGGTTGCCGCGTATCTGCCGGTTTTCGCCGGGGCGGCAACGCCGGAAGCGGGAGCGAAAGAAGTTTCGCAGAAAGAGCAAACCCGGACCGGGCCGGTGGTTGACCTTGCTTATGGCGCCTATCAGAGACGCGAATACAAAACGGCCATGAAGGAGGCCATGGATCGCCTGGAGACCGACAAGCGGGACACCGCGGCGATGACGTTGTTGGGGGAACTCCATGCCAACGGCTGGGGCGTGCTGCCCGATGCCAAGGCCGCCGAGGAGTGGTATCTGGCCGCTGCCAGGCTCGGCGACGCCAACGCCATGACGGCATTGGGGCTCATGAATTTGTCGGCATCCCGGACGGATCCGGCGAAACTGGAACAGGCCCGGCTATGGTTTGAAAAAGCGGCGGAATTGTTGGAACCGGCTGCCAGTCATCAGTTGGCGCTGATGCTTCTGGCAACCAACGACCCGGTGGATGACAAGCGGGCGGTGGAGTTGCTGACCGTTGCGGCCAACGCGGGCGTGCACGACGCCCAGCACGATCTCGGCGAGGCCTATCTCATCGGCAGGGGAGTCAAACGCAACTACGGAGACGCGGCCAAGTGGTTCGAGAAAGCAGCCGCCTTCGGCAATACCGCCAGCGAGATTGAACTGGGCATTCTTCTCTACCAGGGGCAGGGGATCAAACGGGACGAAGAACGCTCGGCGCGAATGTTCATGCGGGCCGCCTACAAGGGGAATCCGGTGGCACAGAACCGCCTTGCGAGGCTCTACATTGTCGGGCGCGGAGTATCCAAGGATTTGGCCGAAGCGGCGGCCTGGCATCAGCTGGCGTCGATGCGCGGGCTGGCGGACCCGGTTCTGAACTCCGAACTCGCCAATTTGACGAAGGATGAGCTGGAACGTGCCGACCGGCTTGTGCGGGAGAGGATTTCCGTGCAATAACACCTTCCGCTGTTTTCAACCATTCCATTTCCCGGGTGCCCGCAATGATCGATTCTCCGCTGATGACTGTCATGACCGATGCCGTCTTCAAAGCGTCGCGAACGCTGAAACGTGATTTCGGCGAGGTGGAAAACCTTCAGGTATCGCGAAAGGGGCCGGGGGATTTCGTTTCCAACGCTGATCGTCGGGCCGAGGCTACTCTGCGGGAGGCGCTGGAAAAAGCGCGCCCCGGATACAGCTTTGTCATGGAGGAGCAGGGCGTCGTGGAGGGAACCGACAAGGCCAATTGCTGGCATATCGACCCACTGGACGGCACCACCAATTTCCTGCACGGCATTCCGCATTTCGCCGTTTCCGTCGGGTTGGAGCGGGACGGAAAAATGATAGCCGGAGTTGTCTATGACCCCATCAAGGACGAATTGTTCATCGCCGAGCGGGGGAAGGGCGCGTTCCTCAACAATCGCCGCATCCGTGTGGCGATACGCCGGGACTTCGCCGACACCGTCATCGCCTGCGGGCTTCCGGGACTCGCCGGGGAGAACCATCCGTTGTTCCTGAAGGAGGCGCGGAAGGTGATGGACAGAGCCGCCGGTTTGCGGCGCATGGGGGCCGCCTCTCTCGACATGGCCTATGTGGCCTGCGGGCGGCTGGACGGATATTGGGAGCGCGGGCCGCACAGCTGGGATGTGGCGGCGGGGGTCGTCATCGTCCGGGAGGCGGGCGGGTTCGTGACCGATGCCGGCGGAGGAGACAAAATCTTCGAAACGCGTTCCGTGGTGTGCGGCAACGAGTATGTTCACCAGGAGCTTCTGAAACTGCTCAAGGCGTGAGCGCGCTCAGCGTTCGGTCAGTTTGAACTCGATGCGGCGGTTGCGGGCATAGGCCTCCTGCGTGTCACCGGTGTCTATGGGCTGGAATTCGCCGAATCCGGCCGCGACAAGGTGTTGGGGCGAAATGCCCCGGGCGATGAAGGCCTCGACTACGGCGATGGCGCGGGCCGCCGACAAAGACCAGTTGTTGGGGAACTGCGGAGTCGAAATCGGGCGCACGTCGGTGTGGCCGTCCACCCTGATAATCCAGGCGATGTCCGGCGGAATGTTCATTTCCAGCTCTTTCAGGGCGCCGGCGATGCGGTCGATTTCAGGCGTCGCCTCGGGCAGCAATGTTGCCTGGCCCACGGGAAACAACAGTTCCGACTGCAGCACAAAACGGTCTCCGACCACGCGCATATCGGCGCGTTCGCCGAGGATGGCTCTGAGACGTCCGAAGAAATCGGACCGATAGCGGGTGAGTTCCTGCACTTTCTGGGCCAGGGCGGTGTTCAGGCGGCTGCCGAGATCGGCAATCTTCCTCTGGGATTCCTGCTCGCGGGTTTC
>JAISTL010000338.1 GCA_031272615.1 Methylobacteriaceae bacterium
GAGGAACGAAGCAATCCAGAAGAGATCCGGTGGACTTGGTGGACGAGGGTGGACGAGGGTGGACTTGGTGGACAGCTGGATTGCTTCGCTTCGCTCGTGGGTGACGGCCTCACCGGCCGGGCGACAGGGCAACCGGTGGAGTGGGCGGAGTCGTCCACCCTCGTCCACCCCGTCCACCAGGTCCACCAAGTCCACCCACAATTCCGCACTGTCCACCGCGTCCGCCCGGGTTCACCTTCTGCCGAACAGCTTTTCGATATCGTCGAGTTTGAGCTCGATCCAGGTGGGACGGCCGTGGTTGCACTGGCCGGAGAGGGGCGTGGCCTCCATTTCACGCAGCAGCGCGTTCATTTCCTCGGGTTTGAGACTCCGCCCGGCGCGCACCGAGCCGTGACAGGCCATGCGGGAGAGCATGGCGTCCAGCCGCTCGGCGAGGGGCGCGGTGGAGTCCCATTCCGCCAGGGCGCCGGCGATAGCCTCCACCAGGGCGCGGACGCGTCCGCCGGCGATGAGGGCGGGGACTTCCCGGATGAGCACGGCGCCGGGGCCGAAGGCTTCCAGAACCAGCCCGAGATCCGCCAACGCCCCGCTGTGTTGCAGCAGGCGGTCGACATCCACCGGGTCGAGCTCCACCACCTCGGGAATCAGCAGCAGCTGGCGGCTGACGCCCTCCATGTCCCTTTGGCGCTTGAGGCGCTCATACACCAGCCGCTCATGGGCGGCGTGCTGGTCAACCAGCACAATGCCGTCTCGGGTTTGGGCAACAATGTAGGTTTCGTGCAGCTGGGCGCGGGCGGCGCCGAGGGGATGGCTCATCGCCTCGGTGTCAGCCGGCGCGGCCTGGGCGCGGGCGTCGGCGGAAGGGGTGTCGAGCGCGTGAAGCGTGGCTTGGGGGGATTCGGCAAGCCCATGGGCCAACGGCGCCTGCCAGGCGGTGAAGCGGCCGCCGCTGCCGCCGCGGGAGGGCGGCGGCGAAAAACGGTGCGCGCCGGTCAAGGCCGGGGTCGGGGTGCGGTGGGCCGCCGCCATCAGCGCGGCGGCGCGGCTGCCGCCCTCGGAGGAGGAGCGCACCCCCGAACGCAGGATCGCCTCTTTCAGCGCGCTGACCACCAGGCCGCGGACAAGCACCGGATCACGGAAGCGCACGTCGGTTTTGGCCGGATGCACGTTGACGTCCACCTCCCGCGGGTCGAGGGTGAGGGCGAGCGCCAGCACCGGATAGGAGCCGCGGGGCAGCACATCGGCATAGGCGCCGCTCACCGCGCCGAGCAGCAGCTTGTCGCGCACCGGGCGGCCGTTGACGACGAAGTGGATGTGCGTCGAAGTGTTGCGGTGAAAGGTCGGCACCCCGGCGTGGCCGCTGACGCGCACATTGTCGCGTTCCGCCGAGACGGGCATGGCGTTGTCGGCGAACTCGCGGCCCAGCACCCGGGCCATGCGGCGCAGAAAGCCGGTCTCTCCCGCCTCTTCGGGCGGATAGCTCAGGGCGGTGATGTTGTCTCCGCTCAAGGTGAAGCGGATTTGCGGATGGGCGACGGCGAGCCGCTTCAGCGTGTCGACTACGGTTTGCGCCTCGGTGCGGTCACTCTTCAGAAACTTCAGCCGCGCCGGGGTGGCGAAGAACAGGTCGGTGACCTCGATGCTGGTGCCGAAGGGGAGGGCGGCGGGCTGAACCGCCTGCTTGCGGCCGCCCTCGACGGTGATGGCGCAGCCTTCGGCGGCATCACGGGCGCGGCTGCGGATGACGAGCCGCGCCACCGCGCCGATGGAGGGCAACGCCTCGCCGCGAAACCCCAGGGTGCCGATGCGGGTGAGGTCATTGTCGGGGATTTTCGAGGTGGCGTGGCGCTCCACCGCCAGCTCGAGGTCCGCCGGGCTCATGCCGCAGCCGTCGTCCACCACACGGATGAGACGACGACCACCCGCCTCCAGCGTCACGGCGATGCTCCGCGCGCCGGCGTCGATGGAGTTTTCCACCAGTTCCTTGACGGCGGCCGCCGGGCGCTCCACCACTTCTCCCGCGGCGATGCGGTTGACGAGAACGGGGTCGAGCAGCCGGACGGTCATGGGCGCGTCTTTCCGGCTTGCTCAGCCTTCGGCCAGATATTTCTTGGCGAGAATCTTGGCCTCTTCCACGGCGGGCTGATCGAACGGGTCAACCCCCATGGTGTAGCCGGTGAGAATCGTCTCCAGCATGAAATGCATCAGCAACTCGCCGAGGCTCAGTTCGTCAAGGGTTTCCAGGTGGATGCGGCGGGTGGCGCAGCCGTTGCGGGCCAGGGTGTCGGGAGCGGCGCGCCCCTGGGCGGCAACGAAATCACCGATGGTTTTCCCGGCGAACCCGGGCTCATGGGCGCGCTCCGAGAGCGCCTTGTCCATCACCGGGCCCTTGCCGGCGGTGCCGACGGTGACGATGGTGAACAGCTTGTCGCGCGGGCCGCCGAGATAGAGCTGCTGCTGGGAGTGCTGGTCCACCGGGCCGATGGCGGCGACGGGCGAGGTGCCCTTGCCGTCTTTGCCGAGGCTTTCCGCCCACAGCTGCACCCACCAGCGGGTGAAGCGCTCGAACCGGTCGCCGTAGGCCATGACCACGTTGACGTTCTTGCCTTCGCGCATGGCGGCGATGTGGATGGAGGCGCCGACGGCGGCGGGAATCAGGTTGACGTCCTTTTCCTCCAGCGCCGGAAGCAGGGCGACGGTCGCTCCTTCGCGTACCTTGCCGGCGTCCAGCCCGACCACGGCGGCGGGCAGCAGGCCGACATTGGTGATGCAGGAATAGCGCCCGCCGACGCCGGTCTGGTGTTCGAGGAACTTGACGCCGTAGGGCTCCAGCAAGTCGCGCAGCGCGTTTTTGCCGCCGGGTTTGCGCGGTTCGGAAAGGCCGAGGAAATGGTCGGCGATGTTGAGGTCCGGTTCCTTTTCGGCAAAGGCCGAGAGGATGGCGATGGACTGCATCAGGGTTTCACCGGTGCCGCCGGATTTGGAAATCGCCACAAACCGGCTGGTTTTCAGCGGAACCTTTTTCAGAAAGCCGTCGAACGTCACCGGGTCGAGATTGTCGAGGAAGTGGATGCGCGGGTTCTCGACAAAGCGGCCGAGGCCGGGAACATTGTAGTCCTTGAGCTGGGCCAGGGTCTGGCCGCCGAGGCTGGACCCGCCGGTGCCGAGGAACACCACATCGGTGGCGTCCTTCCTGAGCCGGGCCGAAGCCTCGGACATACCCAGCAGATCCTTGCTGTCGCGGGGCAGCTTCAACAGGGGCAAACGGCCGGTGGCTTCGTCTTCCCTGAGACGGGGCAGAACCTTCTCGACGTCCGCCAGCGCCTGCTCGAGGGCCGCCTGACTGACGCCACCCATACCGACCTTGGTTTCTGAAACGTATTCAATATTTTGCTGCAAAGCCATGCGCGTCTCCTGAGGATTAAAAGCGTAACAGAGTCATTCTCTCTGTTTCCGACGGGGCACGGCAAAAAGCAACTATTTTTTACGTAATTCCCGCGGTTTTCCAACGATGACGGAAAGCAGCACGCCATCGGCGAAGATTCGCTCGCCGACACGGCGCAAATCAGCCTCGGTGACGGAGTTGATCAGAGTGTTGCGCTCGGTGAGGTATTCGACGCCGAGCCCCTCGAACGCCAGGCCGCTGAGCTGGCGGGCGATTTTCGACGACGTGTCGAAGGCGAGGAGATAGGAGCCGGTGAGATAATCCTTGGCTTTCTGCAGTTCCTCCGCGGTGACTCCATCGGTTTTCAGGTTTTCGATGACGTCGGCGATGACATCCAGACATTCCTGCACGCGCTCGTTCTTCGTGGCGGTGTAGCCGTTGAGGAGGCTGGCGCAGCGATAGGTGGAGAGCCCCGAACCGGCGTTGTAGGCGAGGCCGCGTTTTTCCCGGACTTCGTGGAACAGCCGCGACGTAAAGCTGCCGCCGCCGAAGATGTGGTTGAGCACATAGGCGGGGATGAAGTCGGGGTCAGCGCGGGGCACGCCCTTCAGGGCAAAGCGGATCACCGATTGCGGCACGTCGAGCTCCGACACGAAGATATCGCCGCGGTTGGCGGGCATGAGAACGGGAATGTCGGTCAGAGTCTCTTCCGCGGGCAGATCGCCGAACACATCGTCGACCAGCCGCATCAGGCGTTCGGGCGCCAGGGAACCGGCGGCGGCGATTTTGATGCGTCCTTTCCGTACGCTGCGGCGGAAAGCGGCTTCGAGGTCCTCCCGGGTGATGGCGGGAATTGTCTCCAGCGTCCCGGTGGTGGGGTAGGCGTAGGGGTGCCCGGCAAAGGCCTTGGCCATGAACAGGTCAGAGGCGATGGAGGACGGGTCGGTTTGTTGCTGGCGGACAATGGAGATGAACTGGCTGCGGATGCGTTCCACCGCCGGCGCGTCGAAGCGCGGTTTCGTCAGGGCGAGGCGCAACAGGCCGAAGGCTTCGTCGGCGTGGTTTTCCAAGGCGCGCAGCGAACCGAAGACGGCGTCCAGCGAGGCGTCGAAGGAAAGGTCGATGGCGCGTTCGGCCAGACGGTCCTGGAAGGTTTCGGAGTCATACTCTCCGGCGCCTTCATCGAGAAGACTGGCCATCATCATCGTTGTGCCGATGCGCTCGGGCGTGTCGTGGGCGCCGCCGCCTTCAAAATTGAAGGAAAGGGCGACAAGCGGAACCACATCGGAATGAACATACCAGATTTCCTGCCCTTTCGGGGTTTTCAGAACCGTCACGTCGACGGCGGGTTGGGAAGCGGGGGCGGTCGGGCCGGAAGGAGTGGACATGGACGTGCCTTGTAAACGAAAGTGACGGTTCGGTGAAGCGCCGCGAAACGGGCGGCCGGAACAAAGGGAAGGTCAGGTTTTCAGCAGGTAGCCGGTGACGGAACGCTCGGGAGTCAGCCATCGGGCCAGCGCCGCGCTCACCTCGGCGGCGGTGACGGCTTCAATTTGGACCGGCCAGAGATTGACGGTTTCCAGCGGCAGATCCACGGCGAGGGTGCGGCCGTAGTTGTTGGCCATGCTCTGCTGGCTGTCCCGGGCATACAGCATCTGGGCGATGAGGCGGGTGCGGGCGCGCTCAAGCGCCGCAGCGTTGAAGGCAAGGTCCGGCGCCTCCTTGAGAGCGGCGTCCAATTCCTTTTCCAGTTCCTCCAGCGACACTTCGGGAACGGGCGATGCGTACAGGGCGAAGTTGCCGTCTTCCATGCCTTCCGACATCTGCCACGCGCCGGTGGCGACGGCGACCTTCTTGTCGACCACAAGCCGGCGATAGAGATAGGAGGTCAAGCCGCCGCCGAGGGTTTCGCTCAGCACGTCGAGGGCGACGGATTGCGCCCAGTCCCTTTTGTAACACGGCACCAGATACAGGCGGTGGAGGGCGGGCTGCTCGACCTTGGGGTCGGCAAGCGTCAGGCGGCGGGCGGTGCGCGGCGGCGGTTCCAGCGGACGGGAGCGTACCGGACGCGCGCCCCGGGCCGGAATTTTGCCGTAGGTTTCAGCCGCCATGGCGCGGACCTCGTCGGCCTCCACATCTCCGGCTACCACCAGAACGGCATTCTCCGGCGTATAGAAGCGCTGATAATAGGCTTCGGCGTCGGCGCGGCTCAGGGTTTCGATTTCGTGCATCCAGCCGATCACCGGAATGCCGTAGGGATGGTGCAGATAAAGCGCCGCCATCATCGATTCGGAAAGCTGGGACGACGGGTCGCTGTCGGTGCGCATGCGCCGCTCTTCCATCACCACGTCGCGCTCGGCGCCGATGACGTCGTCGGTGAGCCTCAGGTTGTGCATCCGGTCGGACTCGAACTCCATCATCACGGCGAGGTGCTGTTTGGGCACGCGCTGGAAATAGGCAGTGAAATCATAGGAGGTGAAGGCGTTTTCCTGGCCGCCGAGGGATGCCACCACCTGCGAGAACTCTCCGGCGGGGTGTTTGACGGTGCCTTTGAACATCAGGTGTTCAAGGAAATGGGCAATGCCCGAATGGCCGATGGGGTCATCGGCGGAACCGTTGCGGTACCACACCATATGGGTTGCCACCGCAACGCGGTGGTCGGGGATGACCACCACCTCGAGGCCGTTCTCCAGCGAAAAATGCGCGACATGAGGCGCCGGCGTACCGGAGGCGGAAGCGGGTTGTGTCACCGGGGCGGGGGACGCTTCAGGGGTCGGGGTTGCCATGAGTGTTGTTTCCCTTTTCGGGTTTACCGGCGGCGCCCGTCGTGCATGGGGAACGGAAACGCCGCCTGACGGATTCATGATCTCGGGTTCCGGACGCGCGAACAACTGCGTGCGCCGCGCATCCGAAACGTTGCGGCGGCTTTATGCCGTCAAACGGGTCACCGGCCCTGCTGCTCCCTCAGGAAGTAATAGGGGTTGCCCTCGTCCATGTCGCTTTGGTTGGCGCTGCCGCGGACCGGCTTTTTCAAGGCGCCGGTGGGCTTGCGGTAGCCGGAGGGCGGGTCGGACAAGGCCTGGCGCGCCGGTTCCTCCTGGCTCAACTCGCTGGAGTTTTTGGCGGCGCGGAGCTCGTCGGGATGCACCCACTCCTTGTAACGGGAGCCGTCGGGAAGCGTTTGGTTGCGCTTCGGATCCGTCAGGTCCATGGGATACGGATTGTGCATCTGGGAGCGGGTGATGCGCAGCTTGTCCGGAGAAATGGGGTTGCCTTTGCGCTGCTCGTAATCCTCCGTCAGAGTCTCGGGCAGCATGGCTTCGCGCTTGGCCTTTTCATAGGCCTCCACATCGGGATCTTTCGGCCAGTTGGTGACCTTGTCGCGAATGGCGCCGCGGGCCACCGGCTCCGGCAGCGCCTGCCCGTTGACGGCGGGCGGTACCACGAGGGGCGCGCGTTCACGATATTCGATGATCGGCCGCTTGGGCGGAATGAG
Source organism: Methylobacteriaceae bacterium (assembly GCA_031272615.1). Classification (GTDB taxonomy): domain Bacteria; phylum Pseudomonadota; class Alphaproteobacteria; order Rhizobiales; family Beijerinckiaceae; genus Hohaiivirga. The sequence goes on from JAISTL010000338.1 coordinate 6,882, forward strand.
GCCGGTCCACTGGAGCACGTCCAATTCCATGAGTCCCGAATTGAGCGGCTCATCTTCCTGAGCAACGGCGGCCGGCCCGCTCAGCGCAACCAGAGCCGCGCCGAGGGCGGCGATGCAGAAATGCTTTGTGAATCCCATACCCGAGGACCCTTTCGTAAAATTGGACAAAACGCTACGATGACGGACTCTACTGTTTCATTCCGGCAATCATAAGGCAAACCGGGTTCATCTGGCAAATAAAAAACACGAAAGGGTTGACGGCAGGGCAAGAAAAGAGACAGGCGGCGCCGGAAAAACGGCATCACAGGGCGGCATTTCACCGGGATTGCCGGTTTCCCGTCGCCGGCGAAACACAAAAGCCGCAGACCGGAGACCGGGCCGCGGCTTCTCCGGTCAGCGCGCGGCGTTTCAGGTTTTGCCGAAAATTCCGGCGAATTCCAGCACCTCTTCGGGCTTGCGATGCGGGAACGCCACGCCGAGATTCCACGGGAAGATGAAATGAATCCACCGATGCATGCGAATGACGTAAGTCATCATGGCGCCGGTCAATTCAACGTATTCCTCCTTGGTTTTCAAGGTGTCCAGCGCGTCGGAGTACATCTGCCCCATTTTCAGCATGTTGGTCAGGCCGAGGTCGGTCATGAACTCGAAGACGTTGAACGTGCCGGTGAGAAATTCCCGGGTGAGCTTGTTCAGCGTCGCCAGTTCCATATCCTCGTATTTTGAGATTTTGAGGAAGCGGTACATCACGTCGGCGCCGACCAGCATGAGATAGGCCTCGAGGTGCACGAGAACCGTAAAGGATTGGCCGCCGCTGCCGGCGCCGCTGTCGATGACGCCCCAGCGGATCTTGCGGATTTCCTCGGGTTCTTCGAACCAGACCCTGTCGATTTCCTTTTCGATGATGGCCTTGGCTTCCTGCCAGCCGCCCTCAAATTTTGCGATTTCCGACATGGTCAGGCCCTCCGGACATTGATTTCAACAAGTTCACGGCGCGGATTGGACACCGTTTTCTCCCAAACGATCCGGCCGAGTTTCTGCAGGTGCGGCAGGTCTTCCTCGAACACCGAACCGAAGGTGTTGACCCTGGCGCTCTCGGTGATGGCGCCGTAGGTCAGGCAGATGGATTGGCCCGGAGCGTAGAGATAAACCGCCCCCAGCCGGCGCGGCACCATGTTGTTCCGGCCCAGGTGGACGATGCGGGTGGGAACCCAGATGGTCTCACCGGACACAACGACATGGCCGAGAACGCTCTTGAGCGGAAGCTGGGCCAGCACCTGCCCGACGACATCGGGATTGTCGTCGGCGAGGAGGTGAACCCGGAACGTAATGCCTTCACCCGGCGCGTGGAAAACAAGTGACTGCGACATCTGACCTCCCTCGAGTGGAACGGAGTTTTTGCAGGCGTAACTCCTTGAATCGTTTCATCCGCCACTCTATGGATAGTTTCACCAACCTTGTCAACGAAGGACATCACATTCGTGGGGGGATTTGCGTTTGACGGCGCCTCCACCGGGGGGGAGAGCCTTCCAACCCGTTTGCATCCCGTCATGCAGGCGTGATACAAGCGCCCCTACGAATGAATGAAAAATATCGTGTTGAATACGGTGAAACAAAACAATACAGGGGTATTCGAGCTCATCGGTTTCCGGCGGGCATCGATCAGGAGGATTCACATGAAAAGATTATTGACGGCAGTCACACTGTCGCTTGCCGTGTCCACGGCGGCCTACGCCCAGAGTGAAGAACTTGTGGTCGCCGCGTTCGGCGGCGCATACACCGACTCGGTGAAGAAGAACATCGGAACGTTTGAACAGGCAAACAACGTCAAGGTCACCTTTATCCCGGCATCCGGAGCCGACGGGTTGGCCAAGGCCATGGCGGGGGAAGTGGATGTCATCCACGCCGATATGGCCTGGGCCTACCGCGGCGAAGCCCAGGGCGCGTTCGAGAAACTCGATCCGGCGATTGTGACCAATCTCGGCAAACTGTTTCCGAAGGCGCGGTTCTCGGAATACGGCGTGGTCACCAATTTCGGCCAGTACGGCATCGCCTACAATCCGAAACTGGTCAAGGAGGAGCCCACCTCCTGGCTGGACCTGTGGAAGCCCGAATATGACGGCGCCATCAGCACCGCCGGGTTTGACGCCGCCAACATCGAGCTGCTGGTGCTGATGGCGAAACTCGACGGCGGCGACGAAGGCAACATCGACCCCGGCTTCAAGAAACTGGCGGAGCTCGGCAAACATGTGGCGGTGTTCTAT
>JAISTL010000085.1 GCA_031272615.1 Methylobacteriaceae bacterium
TATGCGGGCGGTGTCCGAGGTGTCATGGAACTGGTAGACGTGAACGCCCTTCAGATACCCGGCGAGTTCCGCCAGTTCCGGGTGCTCCCGTACCCCTTCTTGCAAACCGGATTCATCCGCGTCACGAGCCAAGCCGGCGGACAGGAGTCGTTCGCCGCCGCGGCGGAGTGAAACATCCTCCGTCGAAACCTGCAACCGGTTTTCACGCGCCCGGGACAGCGTGGCGGCATAAAACAGCCCGGTATCGTCGGCGTCGGATGAAAAGCCAAGCCGGAACGAAACCGCGGACGTCGTCTTCTGCCCGTAATACAGCACCCGGTTGACGCCGCGATAGCCCAGATAGCTCTGCAGCTTCCCCTTCCCCAAGGCGTTGAGCAGTTTGAAAAAAGACACGAGATTGCTTTTGCCGGAGCCGTTGGCGCCGAGCAACACGGTGACGGGGCCCAGCGGCACGCTGACGCCCGCTTCATTGTCGAAGGACTTGAACCCCTTGATGTGCACTTCGTTCAGTTTCATGCGTCGCAGCCTTCAGGCGGGGAGTTTCAGGTTTCAGACGACGGACCGGCGCTGCGTTGCGGCTTGGCCCCCCGGGTCGGAAACCCTGCGTCTCACGTTTCCGGTCCCAGCTTCATAAAACAAAAACCCCGAAATCTGAAATCAAAATTCCGAAATCCCGTTTCCCGATGTCAGGAATGACTTGTCAAGCCGCCGCAAATGGGTTATGGCCGCGGCATCGTTGCTCCGGGCCGGGGGCTGAACGGGAGTGGGCTTTGCGGATTTTCTCCGCGGCTCCCGGTGTCTCCGCCTTCGAATAACCGCTCGGGCCTTGTGGCTCGAAGGGCTCGGCGCCCGGGGAACGTGTTCGTCGGAAAGAGCGGGTTGTCCCGGTTCGCGCGTCAGCGTTCCGGACTTTTCGCGATTTCCCTTTGTTCACCACCATGAAGGAAAGGCCCGCAATGGCTTTTTATGAACATACGTTTCTGGTCCGCCAGGACGCGACTCCGCAACAGGTCGACGCGCTGGTCGACACGTTCAAGGGCGTCATCGAGAACAACGGCGGCAAGGTGCAGAAGGTCGAGCTGTGGGGGTTGAAGACCCTCGCCTATCGCATCAAGAAAAACCGCAAGGCATATTTCGCGTTTCTCAACATTGACGCCCCCTCCCCGGCCGTGGCCGAGATGGAGCGCCAGGAAGGGCTGAGTGAAGACGTTCTGCGCTTCCTGACCATCCGTGTCGATGAGCTGGAGACCGAAGGCTCGGTCATGATGCAGAAACGCGATCGCGATGACCGCAAGAACCGCCGCCGCGAGGAAGACTCCGGCCCGGATGAAACCGAAGAGGAGAACGAATAATGGCTGGACCTGCCAACTCCAACTCCAACGGCGCCGCCGGCGGCGGTCGTCGTCCGTTCTTCCGGCGCAGAAAGACTTGCCCGTTCTCCGGGCCGGGCGCGCCGAAGATTGACTACAAGGATACCAAGCTGCTGTCGCGCTATATTTCCGAACGGGGAAAGATTGTCCCGGCGCGGATTACGGCGGTTTCCGCCAAGAAGCAGAGGGAACTGGCGAAGGCCATCAAGCGCTGCCGCTTCCTCGGCCTGCTGCCCTACGTCATCCAGTAGGGCGCCCGGGCCATTGAGCCGGGTCCGGCGGTGAAACTTCCCCGGGCCCTTGAACGTTGGGGTCCCACGTTTTCCCCTAACCCTGCCTCGAGGCAAGGGACAGCGAGAAGTTCTCAAGAACACGCGCGGGACGAAACACTTTACATATTGGAGGTATTCCGATGCAGGTGATCCTTTTGGAACGGGTTCCGCGTCTCGGGCAGATGGGCGACGTGGTCGACGTGCGCAACGGCTATGCCCGCAATTTCCTGCTGCCGCGCGGCAAGGCGCTGCGGGCGACCAAGGAGAACAAAGAATTCTTTGAAACCCAGCGCGCCCAGCTGGAAACGCGCAACCTCGAACTGCGCAAAGAGGCGGAAGCCGTGGGCGAGAAGCTCGACGGGCAGACCTTCGTGGTCATCCGCCAGGCCGGTGAAACCGGTGTGCTTTACGGCTCGGTGTCGAGCCGCGACCTCGCCGAGGTCGTCACCGCCGGCGGCTTCACTATCGGGCGGGACCAGTTCGTCATCAACGCGCCCATCAAGACCCTCGGCATCCATCCGGTGCCGGTGGTGCTGCATCCGGAAGTCCGGGTGAACATTTCGGTCAACGTGGCGCGCAGCCACGACGAGGCCGAGCGGCAGGCCAGAGGCGAGAACGTGACGGCGCGTGAAGAAACCAGCCTGCAGGATCTCGATCTCGAGGTCGGCGGCGCCCTGGCCGATGCCGTCGGCGAGGATGTCGACCTTTAAGGAAGTCAACCGGCGATCGACCGGGTTCATGGGGCGGCCCAAGGTGGCCGCCCTTTTCATTGCCGTGTGCGGTTATGAGGTGTCTCAAAACCCGCTCGAAAGCGGTTCGAACAGGTTTCAAGCCTCGGGGCGTCCTCCGACGTTCATTCCCCGCATGCCCCCGTTTAAAGGCTGTTTAAAGCGGTTTTACCGTACTTTCGGAATCCCCTATACGCCCGATGGCTTTTCACGCAGCGGGACAATCTCAATGGTATAGCCGAGCGGATGCAGAACTTTGAAAAGCGTGTCAATCTGCGGCGTTGCGTTCAGGCTCTCAAGCCGGGCAATCGCCGGCTGTTTGACCCCGGAGATTTCCGCAAGCGCCCTTTGGGACAAACCCTTTCGCTCTCTTGCTTCAATCTTTTTGCCGATGAGCGCCACCTCGAAATTGATACGCTCACGTTCCGCCGGGCTTACCCGGGTATCGTCGTTCATATAATCGGTAATCGTGTTGATGACTTTGCCGTTGGCCATGTCATTCACCATGCCTTTCAATATAATCGTTCATCTTTATCCGCGCCCGTTCAATCTCCCGCGCCGGGGTTTTCCGGGTTTTTTTGATGAAGTGGTGCAACAGCACGAACTTGTTATCTTTCCAGTAGAAGAAGAATATTCGGTTCGCGAGGGGGCGAAGCTCCCACAAGCTGCCGTCAATGTGTTTGACGACCGGCTGTCCTATGCGCGTTCCATACTGCTTCAACGCAATGATATACGCGAGGATTTTGTCACGGTTGATGCGCGCGCTTTTGCTCGTTTCGCCTTCTTCTTTCAGTTCATCGAGGTAGGTGACGATTTCAGATCTGCCGTTTGGGTCACGGTAAAATTCTACCTCATACATAGTAAGCCTCCTGACTTGAGGATGATAACATATTCGTTATCGAAGGCCAAGAGTTTTTCCGGACACAAATGACAATTTCGGGCCGGGCCCACGGCGCGTTTGAAAAGTGTCGGTGGACCGGGTGGACACGGTGGACATGGTGGACAAAGGGCTTGTAATTCCGGCTGAAATCAGGGAATTCAAACCGGAAAATTGTCCACCATGTCCACCAGGTCCACCAAGTCCACCAGGTCCACCATGCATGAACACCGTCACCGGGCGGCGAACCGCCTTTCCGCCCAACAAGCTGATATTGTTGAACAACAGGGGGCGTGATTCACATGTTATGAACGCCCGGGTTTTCTTTTGGTGACGGGTGAAAAAAGATGCTTCCGACTCCGGCGGGGCGTGCTTTAATGCGTGCCTTGTGATATCGGCGACTCGAGGAGACGGGGATATGGCGGATTCCCAGGCACTGGTGGTGCGGCTGGACAACAGGGAGGCCCCGACGCGGGTGTCTCCCCACAATATCGACGCGGAACAGGCGCTGCTCGGCGCGATTCTCGTCAACAACGACGCCTATTACCGGGTTTCGGATTTCCTGCTGCCGACGCACTTTTATGAGCCGCTGCACCGCCGGGTGTATGAAATCATCAGCGCGCTCATCCGCAACGGCAAAATCGCCAACCCGGTGACGCTGCGCACGTTTCTGGGGGATGCCGACCTCGGCGGGTTTTCGGCGCCGCAATACGTGGCGCGGCTCGCGGCGGAGGCGACGACCATCATCAACGCCATGGACTACGGACGCGCCATTTATGACCTGGCGCAGCGGCGGCAGCTCATCACCATCGGCGAGGACATCGTCAACACCGCCTATGACTCGCCGGTGGAAAGCTCTCCGCGGGAGCAGATTGAAAACGCCGAACGCTCACTCTACGAACTGGCGGAAACCGGCCGCTACGACAACGGCTTCCTGCCGTTTTCCGACGCCCTGACCAGCGCCATCAACATGGCGTCGGCGGCCTACAAGCGCGAGGGCAAACTCTCGGGCATCGCCACGGGCCTGCGGGACCTGGACATGATGATGGGCGGCCTGCAGGCGTCGGACCTAGTGATTCTCGCCGGACGTCCGGGCATGGGCAAAACGGCGCTGGCCACCAACATCGCCTTCAACATCGCCCGCGCCTACCACGGTGAAAAACAGCCCGACGGGTCGATCAAAACCGTCAACGGCGGCATCGTCGGCTTCTTCTCGCTGGAAATGTCGGCGGAGCAGCTGGCGACGCGTATTGTGTCGGAACAGGCGGAAATCGACTCCAAGGAAATCCGCCGCGGCACCATTTCCGATTCGGATTTCGCCAAAATCGCCGATACCGCCCGGGTGATGCACGCCATGCCGTTTTACATCGACCAGACCGGCGGCCTCTCCATCGCCCAGCTGGCGGCGCGGGCGCGGCGGCTGAAGCGGCAGCGCGGGCTCGATGTGCTGATCATCGATTATCTGCAGCTCCTCGGCGCCTCGCAGCGCAAAGGTGACAGCCGCGTGCAGGAACTGACGGAAATCACCACGAATTTGAAGGCTCTGGCCAAGGAACTCAACGTGCCGATCATCGCGCTGTCGCAGCTGTCGCGCCAGGTGGAATCCCGCGACGACAAACGCCCGCAGCTCT
>JAISTL010000167.1 GCA_031272615.1 Methylobacteriaceae bacterium
CCGGCTTCCCCATCGTTCAGCGCTGCGCCGCGGCGGCGGGCGCCGTCGTCACCCCTGTTGCCGACGACACCGGCGCGCCGCAGCGGGTCAGCGCGGCATTGGTGGAAAAAATCGCCGCAGACCTGGCGTTTCAGGCGCCGCCGACCGTCCCCGAAAGCGTTCACTGGCCGGAATTCACCGGGTATCCCCTCCCCGGCGGCGGCCGCTTCGCTTTCCTCGACCTCCTGTCCGCCAACGACGTCGTCTCGTCGGCGCTGCTGCTGGAACACGCCCGGCGGCAGAACCCGGAGGCCGCCGGTCCGCTGGTGCTGCTGCTGGCGACCCGTGCCGACCGGCCGTTACGCACCGTCGCCTTCGTCGAATGGCTCGCCTCTTTGAGCGGCGTCGCCGGGTTTGTCCCCGTCGGCTCCCACGCTCTCTATGCCCACGCGGCGCTGCGGCGCAGACGGATGCCGCTGCTGTTCCGCCTGCCGCCGCTTTTTCCGGCGCCGTCGCGCCTGCTGTCGCGCATCAGTGGCATCACCGGCCCCGGTTTCCGCCTTGTCGGCCTCGGCAACGCCCACGGGCACGGCGAGCGCCTGCGGGCCTATCTTGAACAGGAGGTGAGACCATGCTGCTGACCCAGGCCATCGCCCTCAGCCTGCTCATCGGCTTTGCCGGGTTCGAGCTCACCGGGCTCGTCGCCGGCGGCTTGGTCACTCCCGGTTATTTCGCCCTGTATTTCGACCAGCCGATGCTCATCGTCCAGTCGCTCTGCGTTGCGGTAGCGACCATGGCCGGGGTGCGCGCCTGCTCCGCCGTGACGCTGCTCTACGGCCGGCGCCGGTTCATTCTCACCGTGCTGCTCGGGTTCGCGCTGCAGTGGTCGTCCATCTCGCTGTTCTGGGGCGCGGCTCTGGCCGAAACCCGCATCGACGCCCTCGGCTTCATTATTCCCGGCCTGCTCGCCCATGAGATGGAACGTCAGGGAATCGGCAAAACCGTGGTACTATTGTTCGTCGTCAGCGCGCTGGTACGGGTGGTTTTACGCGTTTCCGGCCTGATGACTTGACGAGGCGCCCATGAACACCGGATTGTTTGATTATTTCGCTCCTGCCGTCGACGCGCCGCCGCTCCGCTGTTCCGCGAAAAAACTCGCTGCGGCCGCCGTGACCGTGCTCGCCGCCCTGATTATTCTCGAAGCCCGCGGCCTGCCCGAGCCGTCTCCGCTGGAGCGTCTGGAGCGTCAGGCCGCAGTGACCATGGAGCAGGCAAGCGCGGTGGTGCGCGCCGCCCGCGAAGCCTCCGGTTACCCCATCCACGACGTGCTCGACCCCAACCGCACCGGCCTCATCGGCCTGGAATACTCCGACATCACCACAACCGAAGGCTCGCTCATCGCCAAGCGCACCTCCACCAACCCGGCCTTCGCCGCGGTGGTGGCGCGCATGCTCAGCGACGGCGGCGTCAAGCGCGGGGACCGGGTCGCCGTCAACATGAGCGGCTCCTTCCCCGCCCTCAATATCGCCGTGCTGTCGGCGTGCAAGGCGCTGGAGCTGGAACCGCGCATCATTTCCTCCGTCGGCGCCTCGAACTACGGCGCCAATGTGCCGGGCCTCACGTGGCTCGACATGGAGCGCCTCCTCAACGACGCCGGTCTCTTCCCCTACCGGGCGGTGGCGGTATCGCTCGGCGGCGTGGTTGAAACCGGCGGCGGCATTGACGGCACCGGCATCGAGCTGGGCCTTGAAGCCGTCCGCCGGCACGGCGCGCCGCTGCTGGAGGAGGGGGACTACCGCACGGTGGTGGCGGCCATGGACAACCGGCAACGCATTTTCGACGCCGCCGGGCCCGTCGCCGCTTTCATCTCCGTCGGCGGCTCATTGACCTCGCTGGGGTGGGTGCCGGAAGCGGCGCGCCTCGAAGCCGGACTGCTGCGCCGGGTGCCGGCGAGTGCCGACCCGGCCCGCGGCCTGATTTTCCGCTACGTCGAGCGGGGCATCCCCGCCGTGCACCTGCTGAACGTCGCCCGGCTCGCCGAGCGCAACGCCCTGCCGGTGGACCCGATTCCGCTGCCGCGGGCTGAAGACGTCAATCCGGACCGTTTCCGGCAGCGCTTCCGGCTCACCGCCATGGTCGCGGCGGCCTGGTGCGCCGCCGGCCTGGTGCTGATGGTGTGTGAAACCCGCCGCCGAAAGCGGGAGATTGAGGAAATTGAAGGTGTATAGTGCGCCCGATTCGATTTGCAAAACCGGTTGGGTTGGTGCTATTGGGAACGGATTGCTTCCATAGGGTTCAACGATGACTGTAAACACCAAAATTCTGACAAAGGTCGACAGCATCCTCAGCAGCTTTTCCTACGAGACGTCGTCGTGGACGGCGACGGACCTGGCCAAGCGCTTGAAATTGCCCGTGTCCACCCTGCACGGCATTCTCGCCGATCTGGTGACCATGGACTTCCTCATCCTCGACCACGTCACCAAGGAATACAAAATCGGCTCGCGCTACATGGAAATGGGCGCCCAGCACATCAACAGCTTCGAGCTCAACAACATCGCCTACGGCATGATGCGGGAACTGACGCTGCGCGTCAACCACCTCATCGGCCTCTCGGTGCTCTATAACGGCTGGATGTACATCTCCATCTCCATCCTGCCGTTCGAGCGCGCCAGCGGCTTCCGATATGCCGGTTCACGCTATCCCGGCCACCTCACCGCCGGCGGCATGGCCATCCTCGCCCACATGCCCGCCGAGCAGGTGCGCCGCTACTGCACCATTGACTGGGGCAATGTTCCGGTGCGCCCCTTCACCTATGGTGACCTGGAACAGCAGCTGCAAACCGTGCGCAATCACGGTTATTCCATCCCCTTTGTCGACCGTGATCTCCCCCTGCCGGTGCGTTCCATCGGCGCGCCGGTGTTCGGCCGCAACCGCCAGATTCTCGCCGGGCTGGCGATCATCGGCCCGTGGGAAGGCCTGACCGATGACGAAATCGCCCGCCACAGCCGGGTGCTGGCCGACACCGCCAACGAAATCTCCTTCCGCTGCGCCCATATCCGCGGTTCGGGAAACTACGTCCCCGCCGGATAACCCCGGCCCACCACGAAAGGCTGGTGGACTTGGTGGACACGATGGACATTTTTGCCGACTTTGAATTCCCGGGTTTCAGCAATTTCAACCAAAATACCGTCCACACCAGGTCCACCAGGTCCACCAGGTCCACCAGGTCCACCAGGTCCACCAAAACCTTTTCTTGATTGCTCCGCTCACGCCCGCGGGTGGCGCGGCGCGCCCGTGAACATTATCAACCGCCGAAGCACGCGGCTTCGCTCTGCCGCCGCGCCTCCGCCTTGCGTTTTAGTTTCTTCGCCCTGCGCCGGTCCATGGGCGGCGTGACCGGCACGGGGGCCGCAACCGGTGGAAGTGCCGCACTCTGCAACAGCGTTGACGGCATGACCTTGGTAACCGACGCTTTCCGGGATTCCGCTTTCACGACAACCGCCCTGACCGCCGCCTTCACCGTCGCGGCGGCGGCAACCGCGTTCTCTTTCAGCGACTCCACCGCTTCCGCCACCGGCGCAATCAGCAGCCGCCGCAGCAGACCGCCGATTTCCCTGAGTCGCCGCCCGATATCCTCGCGGTTGAGAAGCCGCCACAGCCACCCCAGCCCGCCCTTGTAGCCCGCCTTGCGGAAGGCCGCCACCGGATCCATCCGGCCGGCGGCCAGAATCCAGCAAAACTCTTCGTGACGTTTGTTCTTGAGAACACACTCCATTGTTCAC
>JAISTL010000185.1 GCA_031272615.1 Methylobacteriaceae bacterium
GTTGAATCCACGCTTTTCCATCGGCGGCGCCACCATTCAACTGGAATTCCTTTTCCGGGTCAGCAGATGCACGCACTGTGCGCTTCCCCGCTTGCGGCGGCCTCAGGGATACGACGGAATTCCCGCTTCACCTGCTCCCCGGGTTGTGTTATTTCAGGATATCGCGTTATTCTGAAATAACACCGATCATTGTTTCAGTCTCGGAGAGCCGGATGCAGCGGGACATTCAGGGGCATTATGTGACCGTATCCACGGCGGGAGAGAAGGTCAAAGCCTTTGTGCCCGCACCGCTGCCGCCGACTTCGCCCGTTCGGTGGGCTCCGGCGCTGAGCGGAAAATTCGAACAGGCGCTGCTGGCGCTGGGAAGACTGGACAGCGTTTCGACCCTGTTGCCGGACACTTCCTTGTTCCTCCATATGTACGTCCGCAAGGAAGCCGTTCTTTCCTCCATGATCGAGGGGACACAGTCGTCCCTCTCCGACCTGCTGCTCTATGAGCTGGGTCAGGCGCCCGGCGTGCCGCTGGATGACGTGCGCGAAGTCAGCAGTTATGTCGCCGCTCTCGACCACGGCCTCAGGCGTCTTGAAGAGGGGTTTCCACTGTCGTTGCGGCTGATGCGTGAAATCCACGGCGTGCTGCTCGGCAAGGGGCGCGGCGCCAACCGGACCCCGGGCGAATTCCGGCGCAGCCAAAACTGGATCGGCGGCACCCGGCCCGGCAACGCCGCCTTCGTGCCGCCGCCCGCCCATGAGGTGGCGGGGTGCATGGGCAAGCTGGAGCTTTTCCTGCATGACCGGCCGGAGCCGACTCCGGTGCTGCTCAAGGCGGCGTTGGCCCATGTGCAGTTCGAGACCATCCACCCGTTCCTCGACGGCAACGGGCGTCTGGGACGTCTGCTGATTACCCTGCTGCTCTGCGAACAGAAGGTACTGCGCCAACCGATGCTGTATCTCAGCCTCTACTTCAAGACGCACCGGCGCGCCTATTATGAGCTGCTCAACAGTGTCCGCATCAACGGCGACTGGGAAGCGTGGCTGGATTTCTTCGCCGAGGCGGTGACCGTCACGGCGGGCCAGGCCGTGGACACCGCCCGGCAGCTGTTTGAGCTCACCAACCGGGACCACGGCAAAATCAACACTCTCGGACGACCGGCGAACTCGGTCCTGCAGGTTCATCGGGTGTTGATGAATCATCCCCTGGCGACACCGGGCTCGCTGGCGGAGAAAACCGGACTTGCCCAGGCGACGGTCAACAAAGCGCTCGGCCATCTGCAGCGGCTCGGCATCGTCAGGGAGCTCACCGACCGCAAACGCAACCGCGTATTCAGTTATGCGGGCTATCTCGACATTCTGAACCGCGGCACGGACCTGCCGTAAACCTGGGTTCCGCCCGTCCGGGCTGGACAGCGGCGGCAAAATCGGGCATCGTCGGCGGGTTGTTTGTCGAGGCTGAACCAGGGGGCTGTGATGACGCGCACCATTTATCTCGCCGGGGGTTGTTTCTGGGGGCTGGAACACTATCTGTCGCTGCTTCCCGGCGTGCTGGAAACCGAGTCGGGATTTGCCAACGGGCAGACGGAAAATCCTTCCTATGAGGACGTCTGCCGCGGCTCCGGCCACGCCGAGACGGTGCGGGTGCTCTATAACGACGACGTGATCGGCCTGCCGTTCCTGCTGGAGCGCTTCTATGAGGCCATGGACCCGACATCGAAAAACCGCCAGGGCAACGATATCGGTCCGCAATACCGCAGCGGCGTGTATTACACCGACGCGGCTGACCGCGCCGTCATCGAGGCCTCTCTTGCCGCGCTGCAGCAGCGTTTTGCGGCGCCGCTGGCGGTGGAATGCCTGCCGCTGGCACAGTTTATCCCGGCGGAAGAGTATCATCAGAACTATCTCGAAAAGAACCCCGGAGGTTATTGCCACATTCCCCGCGCCCTGTTCACCAGGGCCATGGGCGCCCGTGACCCGGAGGCGGCAAAGAAACGGCACGCCCGGCTGAAGGCAAAGCTTTCCCCGCTGGAATACGAGGTGACCCAGAACGCGGCGACGGAGCCGCCGTTCAGCAACCCGTACGACCGGGAATTCCGCCCCGGGGTTTATGTGGATGTCACCGACGGCACGCCGCTGTTCCTCTCCACCGACAAATTCGACTCCGGCTGCGGCTGGCCGAGTTTTTCGCGGCCGCTCGCCGCCTCCGCCGTGGCCGACTCGTCTGACCACTCCCACGGCATGAACCGCACCGAGGTGCGGGCGCGGCGGAGCGACGCCCATCTCGGCCATGTGTTCCCCGACGGGCCCGGCGCCGCGGGAGGGCTGCGCTATTGCATCAACGGCGCCTCCCTGCGCTTCGTGCCGGAGGAGGACATGGAGGCGGAGGGCTACGGCGCCCTGAAGCCGCTGCTCAAGCGGCGATAGACGACTCAGGCATCCAGGGAGCGCCACAGATACCACGAGGCGACGGAGCGGTAGGGCCGCCACGGCCCGGCGGCCTGCTCCAGCGACACGCCGTCGCCGAACAGCCGGCGCACCGCCCGGCACAGGCCGGCATCCCCCGGTGACAGCACATCGGCGCGTTTCAGCCCGAAAATCAGGAACATCTGGGCGGTCCACGGGCCGATTCCCTGTAGGGCGACGAGCCGCGCCGTCACCTCGGCATCGGGCAGCCGGTGCAGCGCCTCGAACCGCACATCGCCGTCGCTCACCGCCCGCGCCAGGGCGCAAAGCGTGCGGGCCTTGGCCGCCGACAGTCCGGCGCTGCGGAGCGTTTCCCCGCCCACCGCCAGAAAGGCCGCGGGCGTGAACCCGCCGACAAGCGCGCCCACCCGCCGGTGGATGGACTCCGCCGCCTTGCTGGAAAGCTGCTGGCTGATGATGGAGTTGCACAGGGTGTGGAACGGCTCGCGGTTGCGCGCGGCGAGGGTGCAGTGCCCGTGGGCGGCCACGAGCCGGCGCATCACCGGACAGGCGTCCGCCAGGTGCCGTTCCGCCGCGGCCACCAGCGCCGGGGTGAGACGGGTGGGTCCGGGAGGATGTGCGGCCATGGCGCGCCCTTTCGATTGCGGAATTCGTCCGTACTGTACACGCTTTCACAGTCCGATGAAGCGCGGTGTTGCGGTTTTGGACCGGGATATTCACTGTGTCAACCCGCCCCGATGCCCCGGCGGCAAACCGGCATGGTGCGGAAATCCTGCCGGACCCTGTCCATAACACCTTAACCCTTGTTGACTCGGCCCCATGCCGGGCAGTAAAATGGTGTTTTCTTTTATCAACCGGGTGCTGTTTCCCATACGGGCCCGGAAGGCGGTGAAATTCTTCGCCCCAAGGAGAAAGACTCATGAACACCCCCCTGAAAACCCGTGTGTGCACGTATCTGTCTGTTGTTCGGGCCTTTTCGGCCGAGTTCTGGATTGAGATGCTGTGGGTCGGCGCGCTGGTTTATGCAGCTGTCACGGTGCTGTTTCTGCTGTCGGTGCTGTTTCACGGCGGCTATCTGTTTTTTATCGTCATCACCCTGTTTTTCATCGCGTTTGAGCTGTTCGCCCTCATCAATTTCCTCTACCGCATCCTGCCGAGCTACCGGCTGGACCTCAACACGGTGGAGCGCAAAACCGAGGAGGGATAAGGGGCGCCGCTCCGGCCCGGCTGACAGACCCGCGGGCGAATCCGCATTGAGTGCGCGTGTTCCCGTTTCACGCGGGTTCCCCCTTGTGTGGCTGACACCTTGACAGAGCCGATGACCCGGAGTAATTTCAATTGAATCGAGCGGCGAGGCAAAACGGTATATCCGCGCGATCGCCATTCCTGGTTTACGGGGTGCGTTGGGGTTGCGACCAACCGCCGCTCGATTGATTTCCCGCCATGCCCGCCGTTTTCCGCCGGTCTTACCGGTGTTGACTATTGCATCATTTCAGCCCGCTTCCGCTTTTCGTTCATTATTCCGAACCTTCAACCTGTCTTTGTCGAACGGACCCCGAAGCATCTTCTGGTATGTCGTGTCCGGGAGGCGTGCCCGTCCGGTGTCCAGGCCGGACCCTTTGCCACGGCGTCCATCTTCCCGTGACGAGGGCTGAGCGTCGCTTCCGGCTCCGGACACCGGGTGTGGCGTCACCGGCGGGAGTAAATCCAAAAACCTC